>JBJSXS010000063.1:0-3144 GCA_046086545.1 Gemmata sp. | reverse complement strand
CCGGCGGCACGCTGCTCAGTTCGCTCCTGAAGAGCGCATACGACCGCCCGCGCCCGGACCTCGTGCCGCACCTCACGCACGTCTCCACGTCCAGTTTTCCAAGCGGGCACGCGATGCTCTCGGCGGTGGTCTACCTCACGCTCGGCGCGCTGCTCGCGCGGCTGTCCTCGAAGCGCCGGGCGAAGGTATTCTTCGTCGGCACCGCCATTCTGCTCACTCTGATGGTGGGCGCGACCCGCGTGTACCTTGGGGTTCACTATCCCACGGACGTGGTTGCCGGTTGGTGTGCCGGGGTCGCGTGGGCAACTCTGTGCTGGCTGGTCGCGCGGTATTTGCAGCACCGCGGCACGGTCGATCAGACCGCGGACTAACGTCCTTTCTGGAACGGGCGCGCCGGGTGCTGTGGGTAACGTGCCCGCTATTTCCTCGCCGAGCAGACGTGTGCCGACTCGGGCAGTCCAATTCGCCACAACAAGTGTGCAGGTCGAGCATGACGTGACGAAGCAGTCACCGGCCCCACACCCGGACGGTTACACTTGCCGGGACTGGACGTGGCCGACGACATTTTCTCTCAAGTCCTTTACCGGGACCGTGGCCGAGCACACCGGTCTAATGGTGAACACCCCCAGCACCGGCGCCAAGTGCGCGGCAGCGTATGATACGTCCAATTATCAGCGATGGATCTTGGATGTCAACGTGTTCGGCGCGATGCGGATTACCGCGCGATCACCTGTACACGCGGACGCGGCTCGTGGGCCGCATCATCAGCATGACATCGTCCGGCGAAATCGCGGCGGTGCCGTTCGCGACACCATAAGTTAGCGCGAGGTTCGGCTTGAGCAGTAGACCGAGGCGAGGTGCTGCGGAACGAGTTGCCGCAGTCAAACATGGTGCCCTGATCGTCAATAGGCCGGTTAGCGCCGACGGCAGCCGGCTACAACCCGTGTGACTCTGCGCCAGGCGGGTGCGCCGATGCCAAGTGCGTGAAGCCGATCTGCCACGGCGCGGCACACGAGCGGGTGACAATAAGGATCCTGCGCGTAACGCGGAATGAGCACCAGTGCCACGGTAAGCGTAGGGGGCCGTTCGGCGCTTACGTCTGTACTGACACTATGGTGCCGGCGGGCGATTTCGAGTTTGGTGTGCCAACCGCACTCGGTCGCAAACTGCGGCTTTAAGAGGGCTCTTCGTGAGTAACACCTACCAAGACCCCGGGCCGACGCGCGACGCGGTGGACGCCTGGACCGGCCCGGCGGTGCTCGAATTCGGAGCCGACTGGTGCGGGCACTGCCAGGGCGCGCACCCGCTGGTGACGGCCGCGCTCGCTGCGCACCCCGGGGTGAAGCACGTCAAGGTGGCCGACGGCAAGGGCAAGCCGCTCGGCCGGTCGTTCTATGTAAAACTGTGGCCCACGCTTGTCTTCCTGCGCGACGGCAAAGAGGTCGCGCGAGCCGTGCGCCCGACGAGCGAAGACATTGTGCTGAGAGGGCTCGAGGCACTCACACCAGGGTAACCCCAAAGGTGCGGCACTCGTCAGGCAACCAGAAGATCTACTTCTTCAGCTTGGCGATCAGGTACGCCTGCGCCGTGGGGAGATCCTTGTTCGGCACGGCGGCCGAGTGGTAGGTCACCTCAACGCCAGTCGCCTTTAGCACCTCGGCCAGCTTCTGCCCGAGGATCGGGGAGTGCGTGTAGTCCTCGCGCTCCTTCCCGTCCGGCCCCTTCCCCTTCCCGGTGCCGTAGTAGAGCCCGATGGGCGGGTCTTCCTTAGTGACGTGCGTGATGGGCGAGTACTCCTTGATCCACGGGGCCAGCTTGTCGCGCTCCTTCTCCACCTCGTCCAGGTTCTTCATGCCGAACGCGTGCGCGCCGTATGTGTAGTTCGGCATCCACTCGCGAACCACCTTCGGGTCCAGCGTGACCTGCGCGCCGTTCACCGCGACGCAGTACAGCCGGGTGGACTCCCGCTTCACCGGGTCGTCGCTCTTCGGGTCGGCCATGTCGTCGTGAAACGCGAGCCACAGCGACGAGCACCCGCCGGCGGACCCGCCCGTGGCCCCGATCTTCACCTTGTCGATGTTCCACTCCTTCGCCCTCGAGCGCACGAACTGCAGTGCGCGCGCGGCGTCTTCGAGCGGCGCCTTCACCGGCGGGATGACCTTTTGCTCGTTCGCCTGTGCCATCAGCCGGTAGTTGATGCTGACCACCGAGATGCCGTTGTCGAGGAAGCCCTTAAGGCTGCCGTACACGTTGCTCTTGTCCCCGTTCGACCAGCCGCCGCCGTGGATGTGGAACACCAGTGGGGTCGGCTGGTCGCTCTTGGCCTGCCAGAAGTCTAACACGTTGCGCTCGTGAGGCCCGTACTTGACGGACTCCGCGGTCGGCTTGACGGGCGGGGCCGGAAGTTGCTTCTTCTCGACCTTCTTGTCGTCCTTCTTTTCCTGTGCGAACCCGCCCCCAAGGGAGACGAGTGCGGCCAGTTCAAACGCGAGAGCTGAAAGGAAGAGCCTGCGGGTAAACATCGTTGGTCTCCGGGGGTTTTTGGGCGAGCGGGGGGGGGTACCGGACAGAGACCGTACCACACGCGGCGCGCGGCCGCAACCGGCCGGGCCCGCGCACCTTGCCCAGGGCACTTAACCGGCGCCGTTGGCGAGCGGTTTTCTTCGCATCGGCTGTTGACACCCTTGTGCGCGCCGCTATACCACGCGGCCGAAAACGGGCGCCAGGTGCGGGTTACCGTCGGGGGAAACGAGGGCGACCGCGCGCCGCCACGAGTACGCCACACCATGCCCGACGCGACCACGCCCGTTGAGGCGCTGAAGGACGGGATCCGCGCCTTCGCGACCGCCCGCGGGTGGGAGCCGTACCACACGCCCAAGAACCTCGCGATGGCTCTGGCCAGCGAGGTGGGCGAGTTGTGCGACCTCCTCCGCTGGTTGACCCCGCAGGAGTCGGTCGAGCTGACGGCCGACCCGGCGGCGCGCGAGGCGGTCGCGGACGAACTGGCGGACATCGCGAACATCGTGTTCCTGCTGAGCGCTCACACCGGGATCGATCTCGCGGACGCGATCGTGGCGAAGATGGCGAAGAACGCGATCAAGTACCCGCCGCCGGGGTAGTCCGGCGCGGAGCGATGTTTCGAGC
>JBJSXS010000062.1:0-2326 GCA_046086545.1 Gemmata sp. | reverse complement strand
CGCCGGCACGAGCGTGGTCGGGCCGCACACGATCACCTTCGCGCCGAGCGTCACCAGCCCGTGAATGTTGCTCCGCGCGACGCGGCTGTGCGCGATGTCGCCCACCAGCCCTACCGTGAGGCCGGCGACCCGCCCGAGCTTGTTGCGGATGGTGAGGATGTCGAGCAGCGCCTGCGTCGGGTGCTCGTGCGCGCCGTCCCCGGCGTTCACCACCCGGATGTGGGGCTTCAGGTGCTTCGCGAGCACGTGCGGGGCGCCCGGCGACGAGTGCCGCACCACCACCATGTCGATGCCCATCGCCTCGATGTTCTTCGCCGTGTCGATGAACGTCTCGCCCTTGGCGGTGCTGGACCCGCTCGGCGAGAAGTCGAGCACGTCCGCCCCGAGCCGGCGCGCCGCGAGGCCGAAGCTCATGCGGGTGCGCGTCGAGGGCTCGTAGAAGAGGTTGACGACGACCTTGCCCTTGAGGTCGTCGCGCTTGGGCACGTCCCCGACGCCCACGCCGGCGAACCGCTCGGCCTGATCCAGCAGGCGCGTTAGGCCCGCGGCCGACAGCCCTTCCAGTCCCAACAGGTGCTTCATGTCCCGCCCTCGTCGAAGGTCGCGCCCCCGAACAACTTACCGACTCGGCGCGCCGGGGCTACTCCGCGGCCGTCTCCGCCGGGCGCCCGAACCGCGCGTACAGCGGCGGCAGCAGGAACAGGTTCAGCAGCGTCGAGGTGATCAGCCCGCCGAGAATGACCACCGCCAGCGGGTACTCGATCTCCTGCCCGGGCTTGTTCCCGGTGACGGCCAGCGGCAGCAGCGCCAGGCCGGTCGCGAGCCCGGTCATGAGGATCGGCGCGAGCCGCTCCTCCGCGCCGCGCAGGACGAGGCCGATGCCGAACGGCACGCCCTCTTCCAGTTCCAGGTGCCGGAAGTGGCTCACCAGCATGATGCCGTTGCGCGCCGCGATGCCCAGCACGGTGACGAACCCGACCAGCGACCCGAGCGACACCACCCCGGTGGTGAGCCACGCCGCGAACACCCCGCCGACCAGCGCGAACGGGACCGTGAGCGCGACCAGGAGTGTGGGCCGCCACGCGCCGAAGTCCACGAACAGCAGCAGCACGATGCCGACGAGGGCGAGGGCCGCGAGCGCGTACAGGCGCCGCGTCGACTCCTGCCGCGCCCGGTACTCTCCCAGGAACTCCGGGTGGTACTCGCGCTCGAACGAGACGCCCCTGACCCTCGCCTCGACGTCCCGCGCCACCGAGCCGAGGTCGCGCCCGGACACGTTGCACGTCACGTCCAGGCGGCGGCTCGTGTTCTCGCGCCGCACCTCGTTGGGCGCGGACACGATGCGCACGTCGGCCACGTCCCTGAGGCGCACCTGCGTGCCGGCCTGCACGTCGACGGGCAGCTCCTGAACCGCGGTCAGGTCCGTTCGCGTGTCGCGGGCGCCCCACACCACCACGTCGAACTTCTTCTGCCCGTCGTACACCTCGCCGACCTTCAGCCCCTTGAGCATCACCGTGGCCGCGCGGCGCACGTGCCCGGGGGTGAGGCCGAACTTGCGCAGGTCGTCGGGCCGCGGGCGAACCTCGACCTGTGCCACCAGCACCTGCGGTTCCACCTTCAGGTTGGTGACGCCCTCGACCTCCCTCATCACCGCCTCGACCTCTTTCGCCTTCGCGCGCAGCACGTCCTGATCGGGGCCGTACAGGCGCACGACGACGGCCCCGCTGGCGCCGGTGAGCACCTCCTTGATCCGCTCGCGGAGGTACGTGAGCAGGTCGCGGTACAGCCCCGGGTACGCGTACACCACGTCCGCGATGCGCCGGACGCTCTTGTCGTACTCGACGCCCTCCGGGATGCTGATCCACAGCTCGGTGAAGTTCGGGCCGACCGGCTCGTCGGCCACCTCGGCGCGGCCGATGTGAGAGCCGAAGTTGCGAACGAGCTTCGTGCCCCTCTCGTCTTCGAGCGCCCGCAGCTGCTTGCTCGCCTCCGCGGTGACCCGCTGCATCGCCTCCACCGACGTGCCCGGCTTCTCCACGAAGTGCATCAGAAAATCGGTCTCCCGGAAGTTCGGCAGGAACTCCTGCCCGAGGCGCGTCGCGGCGCCCGCGGTGACCAGGAACGCGCCGGCCACCGCGAGCAGGCACGGCCCCGGCCGCGCGACCAGCGCCGGCAGCACGACGCGGTACCCGCGCTTCAGCACGCGTGCGAGCGGGGGGTCGTGCGCCGCGGGCCGCTCGCGCCCGGTGAGCAGCATGTACGACATCGCCGGCGTGAACGTCAGCGCGACCAGCAGCGACGCGGCGATCGCGACCACGTACGCGAG
>JBJSXS010000061.1:0-4524 GCA_046086545.1 Gemmata sp. | reverse complement strand
CGAGCCGGTCAGGTCGGGGCCGGTGGTGCCGCCCTCGCCGAACAGCTTGTGGCAGCTCTGGCACGACTTCGCGAACACCGCGCGGCCGTTGGAGAGGTCCGCGGCCTTCAGCGCCGCGGGCGTGAGCTGCGACTTGTACCTGACGAGTTGCTTCTGCCGGTCGGCGGTCGTCGCGCGGACCTCGCCCCAGACCGCTTTCAGCCTCTCGGTCACCTTCGCGTCGTTGAGGGCGAACATCTGCCGGGCGGCGAACGCCGACACGTCGCCGCGCGGAACGGTCTTCCCCTCGACCGCGTCGAGCAGCGCGAGGGCGTACTCCTTGCGGGCCGCGAGGGTGGCGACCGCGTCGGCCCTCTCGTCGGCCGCGAGGCCGGCGTACGCGGCCAGCACCTTCTTCGGGGTGTCGGGGTGGGCGTAGCTCGCGAGCGCGCGGAGGGCGGCGCGGCGCGTGCCCTTGTCGCCCAGCTGGTCGTGCAGGAGCGGCGCGAGGTCGGCGGCGCGACTCTCGGCGAGTGCCTCGACGGCCCGCACGCGCCCCGCGACCGGGGCGGACGTGTCGCTCACCAGCTTGCGCAGGTCCGCGAGCGCCTGCGGGTCGCCGAACGTGAGCGCGAGCGCGCGGGCCAGTTCGCGAACGTCCGGGTCGGCGTGCGCGTTCACGCGCGAATAGGCCGCGGCCCAACCGTCGGGCAGTTTGACGTTCTTGCGCCCGCGCAGCGCCTCGCGCGCCCCGGTGAGCAGGTCGCGGGCCACGTTCACGTCCGCGAGCGTGAGCGCCGCGACCAGCGGCGCGAGGTCGCCCTGCGCCCCCTTCGCGGCGGCGGCGTCCACGGCGCGGCGGGCGACGAACTGCCGCACCAGCGGGATTTCGCACTTCAGCGCCAGCGCGAGCGCGCGAGCGGGCTCGGCCGGGACGCACGGCTCGATGCCGTACCAGATCATCAGCGGCAGGTTCGCGTCGGTCGCGTCCGGGGCGTTGCGGACCAACTGCTCCGCGATGGCCCACCGCTTTTCGACCGGGACGCGCTGGAGCGCGGCCGCCAGCGCGAGCCGCACGACGGGCGCCGGCTCGTGCTTCGCCAGATCGGCGAACTCGCGGAGCGTGCCCGCGGACGGGCTCCCGCTTTCGCACAGGAGCTGAACCGCCCACGCCTGCATGTGCGGGCGCTTGTCTTGCAAGAGGTGCTCCAGCACCTCGACGTTGGCCCCACCGGTGGCGTGCAGCGCCCACAACGCGCGCAGCCGCTTCGGCACGGAGGTTTCGTTCTCCAGCACCTCGCACAGCTCCTCCCACACCTCTTCGCCCTTCCAGCCCTTCTGCGCCGCGCGCTCCTGTAGGACGCGCCGCGCGTGCCGCACGTACCAGTCGTTGGCGTGCCCCTGAAGCTTCACCAGCTCGGCGCTCGGTAGCTTCGCGAGGTCGTGTTCCGCCTTCCGCCCCCCGCCCCCCGCCGTTCCAACGTAGCTGATCTTGTAGATGCGTCCGGTGGACTTGTCGGGCTTCAGCGTGTGGCACTCGCCGGTGTCGGACCAGTCCGAAACGAAGACGCTCCCGTCGGGGCCGGTGCGGAGCGTCACGCCCATGAACCACGGGTCCGCGGAGGTCATGAAGTCGTTCCCGTGGCTCGCGGTGTAGCCCGAGCCCTTCGGCCGGAGGACGTCGTTGTTGACGCGGCGCCCGTGGACGTTGCACATGAACACCGTGTTCCGGTACTCGCGCGGGAACGTGTCACCCAGATACACGAGCGTGCCGCAGTGCGCGTGCCCGCCGCCCATCGCGAGTGTTTCGGGCGTCTCGCCGCGGGCCTGCTGCCAGTTCCCGCCGGGGTAGTGCAGGTGGTCCGCGATGGTGGGCAGGCGCTCGTAGGCGTACAGGCTCGACGGGCGGTTGCGCCAGGGCTCGAAGTGCCCCCCTTGCACGACGTGGAACAGGTGCGGGTTCACGCAGTTGGAGACGAAGCACGCGCCGTAGTCGTCGAAGTCCACGCCCCACGGGTTGGTGGTGCCGTCCGCGAAGTTCTCGAACACCAGTCGCGTCGGGTGGATGCGGTACACGCCGCCGTCGCAGTGGACGCGCCGGTCCGCGGGCGCGCCCGGGCGCCCCACGTCCGAGGGGCTGGTGCGCCCGTGCCCGCCGTACAGCCACCCGTCCGGCCCCCAGGTGAACCCGTTCGCGAGGTTGTGCCGCGACTCCTTGTAGCCGAAGCCGTCGAACAGCACTTCCGGCGGGCCGTCGGGCTTGTCGTCGGCGTCCCTGTCGGGCACGAAGTACAGGCACGGCGGCGACATCACCCACACCCCGCCGAACCCGACCTCGATCCCGGTGATGTAGTTGAACCCCTCGTAGAACACGGTGCGTTTGAGCTTGCCGCCCTTCTCTTCGAGGATCACGACGCGATCCTTGCCGGCGGCTTTCCACTCGCCGTAGTTGAGCGCCTCCGCGACCCACAGGCGCCCGCGCGCGTCGGTGCAGAACGAGATGGGCTGTACGACGTCCGGTTCGGCGGCGAACACTGTCATCTTGAAGCCGTCGGGCAGGACCGACCGCTTCGCGGCCGTTTGCGCGTCGAGCGGGGCCGGGGTGCGGTCCGCGGCGAGTGCCGCGAGTGGTGTGATCAACGCCAGCAGAGAGGCCCACGCGCGCATAGCCGGCTCCGGTGCGAACAACGGGGAACGCTGTTCACGGTAGCCCGCGCGCGGGCCGGTGTCACGTCGCTTCGGCCGCTTTCCGGGCTCAGTCCGCGTCGCCGAACAGGCTCGGCGGGCGGAACGCGCCAAGGGCCCGAGCGCCCGGCGCGACATCCAGCAGCGCGGCCAGCCGCTCGGCGTTGCTGAACGCCTGTCTGCCCACGCAGTTTTTGTCGCGGGATGATGCCTGTCAGGCGAGAGGTACAGAGAAATGGGCAGAATCTCTTGCACCTGCCAGGCAGTGTGAGTATACTGCGTATGGCCGGCCGACTCAACCGAAGTGAATGGGCGACGCTTCGGAAGAGTTCGGCCGGTCATTTTTCCTCTTCCGACTCACTTCTACGCCACTCCCTCTTAATCAGACGATTACCCTGATCACTCGAAGCGCGGCCGCGTGTCCGCTTTGCATTCAGTTCATCAGCCGTACACGTGCTGCTCCCAATGATCGGGCAGCGCGATCGGTCTCGTGGAACATGCGCGGCCCGAACGCTTCGGACGAGTCGGTTCGGAAAGATGCACGGTCCGAAACGCCTTCGACCCCCGACGTGCCGGGCCCGTTCGCCCGCGGAAGCGAATACCTCCCCGGGGGCCGGCGACCGGCGGAACTGTACGCGGGCCGGGGGGTGCCGGTGCCTTTAACGCGGGCCGTCACCTCGCGAACGGGGCGGCCGCGCTCGGGGCCTTTTAGTGCCGGCGGCGGAGTCGCTAGCATAAGGGGATGTCTCAGGCACCCGCCGGAACGCGCACATGCTCCGACCCACCGCCCTCGTTCTGTTGCTCGCGCTCACGCCCGCGGCTCGCGCCGCCGAGCCGGGGCCGGTCGATTTCAGCCGCGACGTGCTGCCGGTGCTGTCCGACTACTGCTTCCAGTGCCACGGCCCGGACGCGAACGCGCGCAAGGCGCGGCTCCGGCTCGACGACAAGACCGCACCCATCGAGCGCGAGGTGATCGTCCCGGGCAAGCCGAAGCAGAGCGCGCTCATCGACCGCATCACCAGCACCGACCCCGAAACGGTGATGCCGCCGCCGAGCCTCAAGCGGAAGCTCTCACCCCAACAGATCGACGCGCTCACGCGCTGGGTGGAACAGGGCGCGAGGTGGACCAACCACTGGGCGTTCGAGCCGGTCGCCGGGCCGGCCGCGCCGACCGGCCTGAAAAACCAGGCGTGGGTCAAGAACCCGATAGACGCGTTCGTGCTGGCGCGCCTGGAGCGCGAACAACTCGTCCCTTCAGCCCCCGCGGACAAAGAGCGCCTGCTCCGCCGAATCACCTTCGACCTGACCGGGGTGCCGCCCACGCCCGCCGAGATCGACGCCTTCGTGAGGGACAGCGCCCCGGGCGCGTACGAGAAGGTCGTGGACCGACTCCTGGCCTCGCCGCGGTACGGCGAGCGCATGGCCAGCGAGTGGCTCGACCTCGCGCGGTTCGCCGACACGCACGGCTACCAGATGGACCGCGCGCGGCCGGTGTGGCCGTACCGCGACTGGGTCATCGGCGCGTACAACCGCAACCTGCCGTTCAACGACTTCGTGACGTGGCAACTCGCGGGGGACCTGCTCCCCGGCGCGACCAAGGAGCAGCGCCTCGCGACCGCGTTCAACCGGCTGCATTCGAGCGTGAGGCCCAGGAACGCGGTACCGAAGGTTGTGGTGCGATCGTTCACATACGCCACGCGGAACTCTTCCTCGACGATGCCGCCCTCCTCGTTCTGCATGTGCAGCCGGTTGAACGCGGTCGCGAGGCGCTGCTCCTTGGTCGCGCCGGGGAGCAGGTCCCCCGCGAGTTGCCACGTCACGAAGTCGTTGAACGGCAGGTTGCGGTTGTACGCGCCGATG
>JBJSXS010000060.1:0-2711 GCA_046086545.1 Gemmata sp. | reverse complement strand
GACCGCGGTGCCGCCGTTGAGGGCGACAGTGGCAGTCAGCGCGACCCCGGCGGTGCTGGTGTCCGCGCCTGTCAAACCGAGGACCGCTTCGGTCGCCGCACCGGCGGTTGCGGTCATGGCGGCCGAGCCGAGGATGTTGCTGCGGATGCGAAGGTTGCCGCCGCTGCTGTCCACCACGAACTTGCCTTTGCCGCCACCCTGTCCAGTGGCGTCGTCCAGAGCCTTCTGGACCTTGACGATCGAGGTCGAAAGGTCGTCGCCGATGCTCAGCGCGACGCCGACGGTGCCGCTCAACCCGCCGCCGGCGACAGTCAATGTGTCGGCCGCGACCAGCGAACCGGTACCAGTCGAAGTACCGACGACGCTACCCCCAGTGGCCGAGGAGGTCAGAGCCACTTGGTAGGTTCCGGCGGTAGTGTTATTTGTCGTCTTCACGGCCGAGGCCCCGGCGCGGGGGGCCCCAGTGATTGTGCCGGAGATCGAGGCCGAGCCGTCGAGCAGGTTCTTGGTACCGAACTTGGTCGTGTTGGCGATGTTGTCGATGGTCTTGAGCGAGTTGGCGATTTCGGCCTGGTTGGCGGCCAGCGCGTTGCTGTCGTTCACAGCGCTGTTGGCCGAGTCGATTGACAGGCTGCGGATCTTGTTCAGCAGGCCGGCCACCTCGTTCAGCGCCCCTTCGCCCGTCTGCACCAACGAGGTCGCCTTGTTGGTGTTATCGATGGCCGTTTTGAGACCGGCGATCTGGGCCCGCTGCTGCTCGCTGATGACGAGGGCGGCCGGGCCGTCGGCACCGCGGTTGACCTTGAGACCGCTGGACAGGCGCTCGAGGGACCGGTTCAGGTTGCCACTGGTCTTGCTCAGGTTCTGCTGGGCGTTGAGCGAGGCGTTGTTGTTGACGATCGACAGGGCCATGGTGCGAATCTCCCGTCTGCGGTGATTTGATTTCGGCGGGTGGTACGTTCCGCCCGTCGGATGAGGTTATCGAAGTGCGGTGGCAGAATTTGCTCGACGACCTGGACGTTTCTTTCGGTTATGCCGCCCGTTCAGAATTGTGCCCGCACAACGAGCGCCGCGCGGGCTCGCACGGACGGCGCCGAGCCGTGCGACGCGAGTAAAAACGCCGACGCCCCGCGCAGGTGCGCGGGGCGTCGGCGTTCGTCGCAAAGCCGGGCTTCAGCCGGGCGGAGCGGTGTCGTCGGTGTCGAGCAGCGCCTGCGCGGCGCCGGCGGCCGCTTCCGGGGTGTCGAACACGCCCGCGGCGAGATTCGCGGCGGCTTGCTCGATGACCTCGGTTCGCACCTCCGGGGCCTGCCGCACCAGAGCCAGCAAGGAGGCGAGATCGCCAGACAGGGCGAACGACTCGGTGGCAGTGGCCGCCGCGGCATCGGGCCCCTTGGCGCTGGCCCGGGATGCCGATGCGACCGGCTTGGAGGAGGTCGCGGGGATGCCCGTGGGGTCGATTCGCATGGCCGGATCACCGTATTTCGGGTGCGGGCGATTAATAACGACGCCCGCTGAAATCCATCATCGGTTACGGGACAAAAAATTTGCCTTGCATTCTGGCTGTTCGCAATCTTGGTGCTTTCGGGTCGATTGTAACCCATACTTTCGCAGAAAAACACCTCGACTCGAACGGACCTGCCATGAGCGAACCCGCCGCTCCGTCGCCCTCCGCCATCCGGAAGCTGGAGGAGTGGAACAGGGCACAGGAGGAAGCCGAGCGAGAACTCGCCGCAGCCGACGCCGCGGCGGCGGGGGTGGCGGCGGCCGCTGTCGCCCCTGCCGCCGAGGCGTCGGGGGCGGCCGCCGCGCCGCGCCGCGCCGGCGCTCTCAAGCGCGTGTTGCCCGCGGTCGCCGTGGCGGCACTCTGTGCGGGCGGCCCGGTGGCGTCGGCCCTCTACTTCTGGACGAAACCGAAGCCCAAACAGGAGACGAAGGCGGAGGCGGAACCCCCGCCGCCCGAGCCGGTCACCCCGGACTCGGTCGACGCGCTCATCCGCGGCGGGGCTTTCGCCGACGCGCTGGCCGCGTGCCGCCGCCCCGGCCCGGAACCGACCGCGCCGCAGCGCCGCGCCTGGGCGTACCGCGAGGCGGTGTGCCTCGAAGGGCTCGGGCGACTGCAGGAGGCCGCCGAGCACTACCGCAAGTCGGAGCCGCCGGACGGCGACCGCGCCATGTGGGCGCGGGCCCTGCTCGTGCTGGCCCGGTGCGCGCTGGCGGCCGACGACATCGATGCGGCGCAAAAGTACGTCAGCCGGGTGGCGCTGCGGTCCGGGCACGCGGACTGCGCCGGGACGCACGTCGCGGAGGAGTGCGCGTTCATGCGGGCGCGGCTCGCGGCGGCCCGGATGGGTGCGGTGCGCGCGCTCGACCCGTTCGACCCGTCCGCGGTCGCGTGGCCCGGGCTGGGCGGATCGCACGACGAGTACCTCGAGTGGCTGCCGCCGGACACCCCGGCCGCCGCCGGCGCGGCCGCGCCGGGCGCGACGAACGTGTTCGAGGTGCGCCGCACGGACGACGGGTTCGAGGTCACCGCCCACGCCGCGGAGCGCCCCGCCGCCGACGCGGTTGTTGCGATCGCGGCCGCCGCGGGCCTGAAGCTGCAGTTGGACGCGGCGACCGCGGCGCTGCTCAAGAAGGACGCGTCCGCGATCGACGTGAACGCGCTGCTGCTCGCGGAGGTGCTCGCGGCGATGCTCGGCCCGGCCGGG
>JBJSXS010000059.1:0-3636 GCA_046086545.1 Gemmata sp. | reverse complement strand
TACGCGCGGCGCGCCTGGGGCACCGGCTGCTTGGGCACGTCGAGTTCGAGGCGGTGCGACTCCTGAAGACCGGCCGCGGCGCAGAACCGCTCGACCGCCTCCCACACCGGGAGCTCGCCGGTCGCGCAGGTGACCGTCCGGAGCGGGTCCGCCACCTCATTGGGGTCGAGGGTGAGGTTGAGGCCGGTGCGCGCCCGCAGGTCGTTGAGGGCGGTGCCCAGGGGCGTGGCGGTGTATTCGAGGGCCACCTTCCGGGGTGCGAGCAGCCCGGCGCTGTCGGCGGTGCGCTGGAGCTTGAACAGCACGCCGCCGGCCCGCCGCCGCACCTCGGGGTCGGCGGACCGGGCCGCCTCGCGGAGCGCCGGGATCGCGGCCGCGCCGGCCTGCTCCAGGTCTGCGGTGGCGCGCTCGCGGGTGCGGAAGTCGTCGGACCCGAGGCGCGCGATCAGTTCCGCCGCCGCGGGGCCGGACCCCGGCGGGGCACTGGGGGCGGGCGGGTTTCCGACGGCGACGCTGACGGCCAGCCCACAAGTCCCGATTGCCGCGAACAGCCGCCTCATGGGTGATCCCTCAGGGTGGCAAACGATTCAATCGTACCCGCGCCCGCGCCGGTTCCAAGTTCCAAGTTCCGCAAGTTACGGTTCGGGCGCTCCTCAGAACCGAAGCCGATGTGACCGTTTTCAGGCCCGGAGCCGCGGCCCGAAACAGTAAACGCGGAACTCCTGCGGCCGTTGGCTGGCCGGTGCCCGCGCAGCTCCTATAATTTGCATTTCCATGCCCGGCATTCCAAACGACTGATGCGCGCCCCCGGTTCCTCGGCGTCGAGCGCAGGTCGGCCGGGCCTCACAGGCGCCCCCACTGCAGGAGCGCCACGGCCGCCACTGTTGCGGCGAAAGGTGTTTTGTCATGGCTCTCGGTTTGATCGGCTACAAGGTCGGGATGACGCAGGTGTTCACGGCCGACGGCAAGGCCGAACCGGTCACGGTGCTGCAACTCGGGCCGTGCCCGGTGCTGCAGATCAAGTACCCAACCCCGCAGGGCGGCGCGGCCGGGCGCGGCGACGGGTACGCGGCCGTGCAACTCGGGTTCAAGGACAAGAAACGCAAGAACGCGACCCGCCCGGAGCAGGGCCACGTCGCGGCCGGCCTGAAGTCGAAGCGGAAGGAGGCCCGCCAGAAGGCCGGCGTCGCGCTGCCGCCGAAGGCCGACGTGGAACCCCAGAAGGTCATCCGCGAGTTCCGCCTCGACGTGGGCGGCGCGTTCGTGCAGACCAGCACCGTCAACGCCGGCCCGGCCGAGGCCAGCTTCAAGGTCGAGCGCATCCGCGTCAGCGGCGAGGGCGCGACCAAGAAGTACGAGGCGTACGCCGAGGACATGACCCTGAAGGTCGGCGACAAACTGACCATCGATCAGGTGTTCAAGGACGTGCTGGCGGTGGACGTCATCGGCACGACCAAGGGCCGCGGGTACGCGGGCGTTATGAAGCGGCACAACTTCCAGGGCATGCCGGCCGCGCACGGCGCCAAGAAGGTTCACCGGCAGGCCGGTTCGACCTCGTCGCTGGCGAGCAACCGTGGCGGCGGCCGGCCCAAGAAGGGCCTGCGGCGCGCCGGGCACTACGGCAACGAGCGGGTGACGATCCGCAACCTGGCGGTGGTGAAGGTGGACCTGGAGAACAACCTGATGCTGGTGCGCGGCGGCATCCCGGGGTTCAACGGGGCGGTGGTGATGGTGCGCCCGACGAACAAGGTCGGCCCCGGCTCGCCGAAGGCCAAGACCAAGGAGCGCACGGCCCCCGCGGTGGCCGCCAAGAAGAAGTAGCGCCCGAACGCTGAAGCGCGACGCGAAGCCCGCCCGTAAGGTCGGGCTTCGTGCGTTTGGTGTGCCTTGCCCGGCGCGCGATCGGACGCTCGGAACTGATGCGCGGGCGGCAGCGCGGGATTGTATTACGCCACGTGCCGGCGGGTGCGCGGCACGAAGTTGGCGGGTTACATCGGGGCGCATTGGGGCATCGAGACCGGGTCAGACTGGTGCCTCGAGGTGTCGTTACGGGAGGACCGGAGCAGGACCCGGGTCGGCCACGCGGTGGCGGATCTGGCACTGGTCCGGCGCGTGGGCCCTGTCGCTTCTCAAGTGTGCCGGGACCAAGGGGCGCATCCAGACCCGGCGCGTGAGCGCCGCTTGGGACGATGACGACCCGCTACAGGTGCCGCAACGAATCGCAGCCCAATGAAGTGCGCACGCCCTGCCTCAGACCCACATTTGGACCACAATCGGAGCCCACCGGCTCTTCGTCGCTGAGCGCGAAACAGATGGCGGGCCACGAAGGTGCCCCGGTTCCTTCGCGGCCCGCGCGTTTTCGGTGCTTCGTCTGGCGTCACTTGTAGCTGCGCTCGACCAGCTTCACTTCCTCGAACGCGAGCGGCTCGGTGTGGCGCACGGGGGGCTTGCCCTCGCCCGCGTACTCCCACGCGGCAACGTGGCAGAAGTTCGCGTCGTCGCGCTGGGCCTCTCCCTCGGGGGTCTGGTGCTCCGTGCGGAAGTGCCCGCCGCAGCTCTCCTCGCGCACCAGGGCGTCGCGGGCCAGCAGTTCGCCGAACTCCATGAAGTCGGACACGCGGTTCGCCCGCTCCAGCGCAGTGTTCAGGTCCGCGTCGCTGCCGGGCACGTTGACGTTCTGCCAGAACTCCGCACGGAGTTCCTGAATCCGCTTGATCGCGCCCTCCAGGCCCGCCCGGTCGCGCGCCATGCCCACCTTCTCCCACATCACGTTCCCGAGTTCGCGGTGGAACTCGTTGGGCGTCTTCTTGCCCTTGATGGAGAGCAGCTTTTTGATGCGCCCGGTGGCCTCGCTCTCGGTGCGCTTGAACTCGGGGTGGTCCGTCGGCGTGACCCCGGCCTTCTCGCCCGCGAGCCAGTGCGTGAGCGTGTACGGCAGCACGAAGTAGCCGTCCGCCAACCCCTGCATCAGCGCGGACGCACCCAGGCGGTTGGCCCCGTGGTCGGAGAAGTTCGCTTCCCCCACCACGAACAGCCCCGGGATGTTCGACATGAGCTCGTAGTTCACCCACAGCCCGCCCATCGTGTAGTGGACGGCGGGGTAGATGCGCATGGGCCGCTCGTACCCGCTCTCAGCGGTGATGCGCTCGTACATCTCGAACAGGTTGCCGTACTTCGCCTCGATCTTGTCGCGGCCCTGCTTCTGGATCGCGGCGCCGAAGTCGAGGTACACCCCGCGGCCGCCGGCGCCGACCCCGCGGCCGTCGTCGCACGCCTCCTTCGCGGCCCGGGACGCGATGTCGCGCGGGGCCAGGTTCCCGTAACTCGGGTACTTGCGCTCGAGGAAGTAGTCGCGCTTGTCCTCGGGGATTTCGGAGGGGTGCTTGGGCGCGTCGGCCTTGTGCTTCGGCACCCACACGCGGCCGTCGTTGCGGAGCGACTCGCTCATCAGCGTGAGCTTCGACTGGTGGTCGCCGCTCACCGGGATGCATGTCGGGTGGATCTGCGTGTAACACGGGTTGGCGAACGCGGCCCCGCGCTTGTGCGCGCGGTACGTCGCGGTCACGTTGCACCCGATGGCGTTGGTGCTCAGGTAGAAGACGTTCCCGTACCCGCCGGTGGCGAGCACCACCGCGT
>JBJSXS010000058.1:0-3111 GCA_046086545.1 Gemmata sp. | reverse complement strand
CCCGGTCGAGCCGGTCGAGCCCGCCGCGCACGAAACCGCCACGGCCGCTCCGGGCGCGCCCGCGGCACCGGTGCCCCGCGCCTGACGCGCCGTCACGCGGCCCGCAGCCCGGACAGGTACGCCAGGGTGTCCCCCACGCTCACCACGTCCGCGAACCGGGCCTGGATGTCGAACAGGGTCCACTCGTGGGCCACCTCGGACCGGTCCTGAACGGCCTCGCGAACGATCACCGGTTTCAGGTAGTTGCTCTTCGCGTCCGTCGCGGTGGCCCGTACGCACGCGCTGGTCGAACACCCGGTGATGAGCAGCGTATCGACCCGGTGCGAGATCAGGTGGCCGATCAGCGGCGTGCCGGCGAACGCGCTCGCGTGCTCCTTGTAAAGCACCAGCTCGCCCGCCTCCGGCCGCACCCGGGCGTCGATCTCGCAGGCCCGGCGGTCCCACTTCCGGAACGCGGGCGAGAAGTCCGCGGCCGACTTGAACTGCGGGCGCTCGTCGTAGGCCGACGTGGTGTAATAGACGGGCACCCGCTTCGCGCGGGCGGCGGGCAGCAGCCGGCGGATCGCGTCGACCGCGGGGTCGAGCCGGGCCGAGCCGCCCGCGTAGGCGGGGTCGGTCCACCCGTAGGCCATGTCGATGACCACCAGCGCCGGGCACACCCCGAACCCGAACCGGTCCTGGAAGATGCCGCGCTCCTTGTAGTACGCCTCCACCGTCGCCATCGCGGCTCGCAGCCCATCGAGCGGATTCACGTGCGCCTCCGGTCGGTACCAGTTGTCGTGTCGGTTGTACCCGCCGGGTCGCGCGCGAGCAACGCCCCGCGACACAAACGGCCGAAGGCGCGGCCCAAACGGACCGGGCGCCGCGAGCGCCACAGGGCGCCCGGCGCGCGGCAGTCGCGCTCGGGCCGAGGATGACGAGCGGGACCAGGCGGGCCCGGCGACCGCCGCCCGCGACCGGCCGAGCGCGGCATCGACCAGAATGCGGGTACGTGATTGCCGCCGCGCCCGGCTCGCGCGGGGCCGGGGTCTGCCCGCCCGCGGCGGCCGCCGGCACGAAGCGCCGGACCGCGCGAACCGACTCCTGATCGCTTCCCGGTCCGCGCGCGTCGGGCCACACGGGCTCACGCGGCCGTTCCGCTTTCTTCGCACGGGGGAAGGTGGACACACACGGAGAACGCGCCGGCGTCGCAGTCGAAGGGGAGGGTCAGGAAGTCCGGGCCGTCGGCGGGCGCCGCTGACGCCGGCTGCGGGGTCGAGAGGTTGAAGTGGTACACCGTGCCCTTCAGCATGGTCTTCGCCTGACCGGCGATCACGTTCGCGAACTCGCCCGCGGCGTCGTCCGCGATGTCCGGGGTGACCGACACGTCGTCGGGCAGGAACCGCGCGGCGAGCGCGTGCAGCACCGGGCGCGGGAACGCGACGACGAGCCGCCCGGGGGCCGCTCGGCGCAGGTCGATCTCGGCCGTGACCACGTTCGGGAGCGGCCGCGACCGGCCGACGGCGGGCGCGCCGGGGGTCACCGGCGTCCGGCACAGCTCCTCGAACGCCGTTACGGTGGCGGCGCTGAACGCCTCGATCACCAGCGCGGCGCCGGGCGGGTGGTCGCGGTCCACGGCCGTCTCCTTTGCGGTTGGGGCGGTCACTTCTTGGCGAGCTGGTAGAACCCGGACTTCAGCGCTTCGACCCGCGCGTAGGAGTCGTCGAGGTTCAGCGTAGTTTCGGCGCCGCCCAGCACCAGGTACCCGTCCGGGCGGAGCTGGCGCGCGAGCCGCCGGAGGATCGACTTCTTGGTGTCCACGTCGAAGTAGATCATCACGTTCCGCATGAGGATCAGGTCGAACGTGGGCATCACGGGCCAGGGGGCCGCCAGGTTGAGCCGCGTGAACTCGATCATCGCGCGCAGGTCGTCGCGGGCCCGCCACCGGGCGCCCTCCTGGCGGAAGTACTTCACCAGCAGGGCGGCCGGCAGCCCGCGGTTCACCTCGATCTGGGAGTAGCTCCCGTCGCGGCACCGGGCGAGCATGTCCTGCGAGATGTCGGTGGCCTGAAACGTCACCTTCCAGTCCGCGAGCTCGGGGAAGTACTCGCGGAGGATCAGCGCGACCGTGTACGGCTCCTGGCCGCTGGAGCTGGCGGCGCACCAGAGGCTCAGCCGCTTCTCGGCCTGGCGGGCCTTGAGCAGTTCGGGCAGCACGCTCTTGCGCAGCGCCTCGAACGGGTGGGCGTCGCGGAAGAACGAGGTCTCGGTGGTGACCATCGCCTCGACCACCTCGTCGGCCAGCGCGCCGGCCGGCGCGCAGCTGCTGGATGAACTCGGCCACCGACCCGAGCCCGTGCCGCCGCGCGACCTGGGCGAGCCGGGACTCGACCAGGTACTCCTTGCCCGGGTCCAGCGCGAGGGCGGCGCGGTCGCGGAGCAGCTTCACGATCAGGGCGTAGTCGCTGTCGGTCACGCGCGCGCCCCCCCGGGCCGGGCGCGCCGCACGATCTCGGCGGCGATCTGGGGGAGCGGCAGCACCTTGTCCGCCAGCCCGGCCCGGGCGACGAACCCGGGCATCCCCCACACCACGCTCGTCGCCTCGTCCTGGACGATGACCCGGCCGCCCGCCTCGCGCACGGCCTCGCACCCGCGCAGCCCGTCCTGCCCCATGCCGGTCAGCACCACCGCCAGCAGCCGCTCGCCGTACACCTTGGCGGCCGAGCGGAAAAGCGGGTCCGCGGCCGGGCGGCACGAGTTCTCCGGCGGCCCCTGGCTGAGGGCCGCACGCACCTGCAGCCCGTCGCGCGCCACGACCATGTGGAAGTCGCCCGGGGCCACCAGCGCCCGCCCGGGCCGCACGACGGCGCCCGCGCCCGCCTCCAGGACCGGCACCTTGGAGTTCGCGGTCAGCCGCTCGGCCAGCAGCCGGGTGAACATCGGGGGCATGTGCTGGACGATCAGGAGCGGCACCGGCAGGTCGCCGGGCAGGTCGCGGAACAGCTCGGCCAGCGCGTTCGGGCCGCCGGTCGAGACCCCGATCACCACGGCCTCGACGGCCCCGGGCGCGGCGTCGGGCCGGTCCTCGGGCGGGCGGGCGGGCGCCGGCGCCGCGGCGCTCGGCGCGCCGAG
>JBJSXS010000057.1:0-6791 GCA_046086545.1 Gemmata sp. | reverse complement strand
CTTCCGGCGGCGGGATCGCGCCCGGGGCCGGGCCGCTCACCGCGGGCGGTTTCGCGCCCCCGATGGTCGCGGGCGGAACGGCGTTGGTCGGTCCGCCCGGGGACCACGCGTCGCCGGGCACCTTCGGACGCGTCGGCGCGTACCCCGTCGGTGGGATGTAGTCGCCCACCTTGTCGGCCGGTCTGGGGGCGGGGGGGAACGCGCCCCCGGTCGGCAGATCGTCGCGCAATTGAATCGTGAGGATGACGTTGGGCACCTTCGTCTGCACGGTGCCGGTGAGCGGCTTCCCCTCCTGCGGGGTGGCGGTGGCGGTCACGTCGTAGCTCTGACCGACCTGGAGCCCCTTGGCGAAGAAGTAGCCCTTGTCGTCGGTGTTCAGCCCGATCTCGCCCGGGCCGCCGCAGCCGACCGGTTCGATGCGGACGTACACGTTCCGCGCGGGGCGGCCGTACGGGTCGAGCACGCGCCCGCCGAGCGCGTCCTGGGCCGCGGTCTTCGCGTCGAAGTTCGGGTCTTTGGGGTTGGTCGGGCCGGTGCTCTTGGGCACGCCGCCCTTGGGGGCGCCGTCGAGCCACGCCGGCCCCTTGGCCAGAGCGCCCTTGGCGTCCTTGTCCCTGGGGTCTTTGGTGTCCCTGCCGTCTTTCGCCTTGGCGGTCTTCGCGTTCAAGCCCGGAGGCGGCCGGTCCTCGCCCTTCGAGTCCGTGCTCTTGCACCCGGCGAGCACCAGGAGCGCGGCGACGATCAACCCGGTCCGCGCTCGGTTCATTTGGCCCGACCCCTTTGACCCGCACGAACGGCCCGCCGTCCGCGCGTAAGAATTACATCCCCCGAGCGGATGATTCCCGCGCGCCGGCGTGTGGTCAAGCCCACCCGCGGGCGGAACCGGTCGCGGCTCGGGTTGAGTCTGCCGGTGCGGCCGGGTATAGCGGTTCCACCGGCCGCCCCTAATTCTTGACTGCGCGAAACGGGGGGGCTATCGTAGCCCCGGGAGCTTGCGCACGTCCCACCGAGCCACCACCTAATGACCAACTGCACCTACCGCTGGCTGCTCGTCACCCTGGCTGTGATCGGGCTGAGCGCGGATCAGACCAGCAAGTACGCCGTGTTCAAGTGGCTGTACCGGGACGGCTCGCTGGCCGGCGGGCTCGGCAACGACCACGACGTCGTGCCGGGGTGGTTCAAGCTGATCGCCCAGTTCGACCCCGAGTCGCCCACCTGCGACTGCGGGTTCTCGGGCCTTCAGACGTGGAGCGCCCCGGTGATGCCGCGCGTGAACCACGGCGCGCTGTTCGGATTGGGCGGGTCGCGCAAGGGGATCGCGAACGGGTTCTTCGCGGTGGTGAGCGTGCTGGCCGCGGCCGCCATCATCGTGTGGGGCACCCGGGCGCAGACCGCGCGCGAGAGGGGACTGATGGCCGCGCTGGGCCTCATCCTGGGCGGCACCATCGGAAACCTGTACGACCGCCTCGTGTTCGGAGGGGTCCGCGACTTCCTGTACTTCTACAAGATCGAGTGGCCGGTGTTCAACGTGGCCGACTGCTGCCTCGTCGTCGGCGCCGCGATGCTGCTCGTGCAGGCCATCTTCGTGCCCCCCGCGCCCGAGGCGCCGGCGGGCGCGGAACCGGCCGCCGCGCCCGAACCGCCGAAGGCGTAAGGCGACAAGTTCGACCCACGGATCGAGCCGGGGGCACAGCTCGAAGCCGAAACGGGCGCGAGGCGTGCGGTCGGGCGCCCCTCAACTCACTTCACCAGGTAGCCGAAGCGCTCGCGGAACTGCGCCGGGGTCTGCTTCACCACCGCGGCCAGGCGCTCGAGCCGCGTCGCGTCGTCGAAGTCGCTCTGCTCCAGCCGGATCATGTAGCGGCGCGCGACCTCGTAGTTCTCGCCGGCGGTGTCCACCAGCCGCGCGCGCATCTTCTTGGTCGCGGGGTCGATCATTTCCGGGAACGGGCAGGGGACCATGTTCCCGCCGACGAAGGTGATGACCACGCCGTTCTTGTCGGCCTCCGGCGACAGCAGGAACTTAACCGCCCCGTAGCCCAGGTTGCGGGTGTACTCGGCGTCGAACGGGATCGGGTCGGCGCACCGCAGCTCGTACCCCAGGTCCTTGTCCACCATGTCGAACTTCAGGCCGAGTTCCTTCAGCCGGGCCGCGATGGTGGTGCGGATCAGGCGCCCGAACTCGATCTCGCCGAGCCGCAGGTGCCCGAACGCGTCCAGCTCGATGGTGCCGAACTTCCCGGGGTTCTCCTCCATCATCTTCTGGAGGCGCTTCTCGCCGATCTTTTCCAGCAGCCCCTCGGCCAGCACCGCGACCCCGTACCCCTTGCCCTGCGCCTTCCGCTTGATCATCGAGCCGATCACGATGTCGCAGATGAGTTCCAGCGACACCTCCCTGTCCCGCAGCTCCTCGGCGATGAGCGTGATGGTGGCGGCCGACGCCTTGCCGATGCCCAGCGCGAGGTGCCCGGCGGCGCGGCCCATGCTCACCAGGATGTACCACCGGGTGGTGGTCTTCGCGTCCTCGTGCAGGTTCCGGGCGACCTGCACGCCGTAGTGCCGCGCGGTCTCGAACCCGAAGGTCGGGATGCCGGGGGGCAGCGGCAGGTCGTTGTCGATGGTCTTGGGCACGTGCGCGACCTTGATGGCGCCCTTCGCGTGCGCGTACACCTGCGACCCGCTGTACGCGGTGTCGTCGCCCCCGATGGTGACGAGGTACTTGATGCCGAGGCTGTTGAGCCCGGCCAGCACCGCGTCCATCTGGGCCTTTTCCTTCGCCGGGTTGGTGCGGCTGGTGCCGAGCAGGGCGCCGCCCCGCTGGTAGTACGGCGCCACGTCCGGGATCGTCAGTTGCCGCACCTGCGACGTGTCGCCGGTCGCCAGGTATTTGAACCCGTCGCGGATTCCTACGACGTCGAGGCCGCGGTTGATGGCCTCGATGGTGACCGAGCTGATGACGCCGTTGATGCCGGGGGCCGGGCCGCCGCCGACCACGATGCCGAGTTTGCCGCGCGTGGAGTCTGCCATTGGTGAAGGTCCAGGAGAAGAGACGCCGTTCGAGGCCCGGAGCGCACTGCCCGTGCAGGGGCCGGGCCGCTATGCGGTTAGGATTAGGAACTGGCGGGCGTTTTCAAGAGTGCCGGCCGGCGTAGGCTATTCCCACGGGCTTTTCATCTTTGTGCGGACGGCCGTCATGAGCGAACCCACCCCCGCGCCCGACGCGCCCGCGCTGGCCGAACTCGCGGCCGGGTTCATCCACGAGATCAAGAACCACCTGGGCACCCTGTCGCTCAACCTTCAGCTCCTGGCCGAGGACTTCGAGACCGCGGAAACGCCGCGCGAGCGCCGCACCCTGGAGCGCGTGGCGCGCCTGTCCGGGGAGTGCAAAAAACTGGTGGACCTGTCGAACGACTTCCTCCGGTTCACGCGGCTCCGCGAGATGCACACGCGCCCGGTGGCGCTGGGCGAGGTGGTGTCGCGGATGCTCGACTTCCTCGGCCCGACGGCCCGGCAGCGGGGCGTGGAGATCAAGTGGTTCTCGGACCCGGACCTGCCGCCCGTGTGCCTCGACCCGGACCTGTTCGAGCAGGCGCTCCTGAACCTCATGCTGAACGCCGAGCAGGCGATGCCCGACGGCGGCACGCTCACGCTCATCGGCCGCACTGACGGGCCGGGCGCCCGGCTGGACGTGATCGACACCGGGGTCGGCATCGAGCCGACCGACCTGCCTAAGCTGTTCAAGCCGTTCCACACCACCAAGCCCGACGGCAACGGGCTGGGCCTCGCGACCACGCGCAAGATCGTCCTGGCGCACGGCGGCACCATCGCGGTGCAGAGCGAGCCGGGGCGCGGCACCCAGTTCACCATCAACCTCCCGGCCGCGCCCCCCGGGCTGACAAGCTGACAGCTGGGCCGCGCCGGTTCACTTCTCTCTCTTGCGCGTCTGGTCGTCGCAAGTCAAATAATTCGAGGCGATTCCGCTCGCGGCACTTGTCCGGTATCGGTGCCGCCGCGGTTTGGCACGCGACTTGAATATGTTCTCGCATGTCTCGCGGTAGTGAATCCGAATCGCGTGTGCCGCACTCCAACGTCCTGGGCGGCCGGGACCGGGAGGTCCGCCGCGAGACTGCTTCACACTTAACACGAGGGACACATGACCCGTAACCATCGCAACCCGCTGGGTCTGTTTCTGCACGAGATGACCGCCGCCGGCGACGAGTTCGCCGCGCTGTGCAACCGGCTGGCCGGGCAGGCGGCGCCGGCGACCTTTCCGATCAACGTCTGGCAGGACGAAAACGCGGTGTACGTCGAGGGCGATCTGCCCGGCGTGAGCCGCGATACGCTCGAGGTGACCGTGACCGGCGGCGACCAACTCGCGATCCGCGCCGAGCGCGTCGCCCCGACTGATGGCGAAGGGCTGACGTGGCTCCGCCGCGAGCGCGCGTTCGGTAAGTTCGCCCGGCTCCTCAGCTTGCCGACGCTGGTTGACGCCGAGAAGGTGGAGGCCGTCTACGCGAACGGCGTGCTGAAGGTGACGATGCCGAAGGTGGCCGCGGTCAAGCCCCGCACCGTGCCCATCAAGGCGGAGTAGTCGAAAGTCGGGGATCAAAAAGCGACGCCCGGCGAGGAACAACCCCCTCCGCGCCGGGCCTCACCTCTTTTCGCGCGTGAACGTGTAGGCGATGCCCCACTCCGTTTCTTCGCCCGGCTTCAGGTTGATGGCGAGGAACGGCTCGGGGCAGATCGTCGTATTGATGCCCCACACGTTCAACCTCGCGAACGGGTAGCTGTGTTCCACCTTCACCGCGATGCCGCTCGGGGCGTGCCGCATCTCGAACGTGCGGTGCTCGCGCTGCCGCGCGTCGTACCCCGTCAACCCCGCCATCACGAACTGACCCGCTGGCAGCTTGTCTCTGAAGCGGAAGTCGGTGCCTTTCAGTTCCACCAGATCGCCGAACTTGCCCTTCAGGTCTTGCGCCTTCGGCTCGAACCCGAACGCGAGCGAGTAGTTCGGCCCCACCGGGTCGCGGTCCACGTTGAAGAAGTTGTGGTTGTAGAAGTCGGTGACGATGCGCTTCGCGCCGGTGTTCTTTAGCTTGTAACCGATGCCGACCGCCGCCGCCGTCTCGTCGAGCATGATGAACTTCGAGAACTGGTATCCGTAGCTGTTCGCTTTCTGATCGGTCGTCCACCCTTGCCAGCGCGCGGCGGGTGCCCGGTCCGGCGCCCGCGGGTCGGGACCGGCTCGCTTCCACTCCAGCGGCCTCACCACCTTGTACTTGGCAAAGGGGCTGTACTTCACCTCTTTTGGCTTTTCGAGTTCGCCGACGCCGATCTTGAGGAACGTCTCGCCGGGCTTCGCGTCGTCGTAGCCGAGCGCGTTCTCGATGCCGAACTCGTCGCACGGCCCGACGATGTCGTCGTGGTTGGCGGGGTCGTGGGCGCCCTTCCACGGGCCGAAGAGCGTGTGCCCGGCGAACTCGACGTTCCCGAACACGCCCGCGTGGTCGAACCGCGTGCCGCGGTAGAAGCCCGCCTTCGCGTCGGCCTCGTAGAGCGTGAATCGCAGCTTGTCGACCTTGATGACCACGTGCGGGTGATCAGCCCCGAACGCGCCGGACACACCGCTGAGCAGCACAATAGCGGCGAGAAGCCGAGGCATCTTGGGTTCCTGTGAGGGGTGACGTGGCTGTGCCGCGCGGCTTTCAGCTCGCGGCTTTCGTCACGAGCGCGCGGACGCTCTCTTCCTCGGCGGCCGTCAGCGCGGCCAGCCCGAACGCGGTCGGCCACATGCCGCCGTCGTCGAGGTTGGCGTCGTGCTGGAAGCCGAACGTCGCGTACCGCGTTTTGAACTTGCTCGCGGCCTGGAAGAAGCAGACCACTTTGCCGTCTTTTGCGTACGCCGGCATCCCGTACCAGAGGCGCGGCACGAGGTGCGGGGCGCAGGCGGTGATGATCGCGTGCAGTCGCTCACCGAGCGTGCGGTCCGCGTCCGGCATCGCGGCGATGTTTGCAAGGACGGCGGCCGCGCCGTCGTCCCGGTCGGCCTTCTTCGCGGCCTTCGTGCGAGCGGTCCTGCCTGAGGTTTCCTTGTCGGGCACCTGCAACTCCTTCGTGGGGCGGCTACGGCCGACGAACCCGTCCGGCAGGACCGGGGAGGCGGCCACTTGTCGCCCTTGCCAGGTCACGGCAGGCCTGCGGGCGCGTCGGGTCGTGGCTGTGCGTGCGCGCGTCAACGATCTCGGGCGCGGCCGAACCCGCCGTGCGCCGCCCGCGTGACCGGGGCACCCGGGTTCAGGTTTTGGGCCGCCGGGCCCGAACCCAGGCGCAAAACATAAGTTGCCCTGGCCGGGGCTCACGCCAAGACCTCCTTGACGACCTCCCCGTGCACGTCGGTGAGGCGGTAGTCGCGGCCCGCGTGGCGGTGGGTCAACTTGGTGTGGTCCAGCCCGAGCAGGTGCAGAACGGTGGCGTGGAAGTCGTGGACGTGGACCGGCTTCTCGACGGCCCGGATGCCGTGCTCGTCGGTCGCCCCGTGGGCGTGGCCGCGCTTCACCCCGGCCCCGGCCAGCCAGGAGCTGAAGGCCCAGTTGTGGTGCTCGCGTCCGGGGTTGTTGGCAGTGTTGTTGAACGGCGTGCGGCCGAACTCGGTGGTCCAGACCACCAGCACGTCGTCGAACAGGCCGGTCCGCTTCAGGTCCTGAATCAGCCCGGCCATCGGCCGGTCCACCTGCTGCGCGAGCCGCCCGTGGTCGGCCATGTTGCCGTGAGAGTCCCAGTTGCCCGACGAG
>JBJSXS010000056.1:0-3827 GCA_046086545.1 Gemmata sp. | reverse complement strand
ACAGCGCGAAGAACACCATGATCGACAGCGCCACCGGCACCCCGTACCTGCCGCGCACCGGGTCCTTCGCCCAGTCGTCCTGAACGGCCTTCGTCAACCCCGCGACCTTCTCCTTCGCCTCGGCGTCCGCGTTCCGGTCGCCGACCGCCTTCGTGTCCACCTCGCCCGCGTCGTACAGGATGCCGAACGTGCCGACGATCACCTCCCGGGCCGGGAAGCTCGCCATCGCGGCGACCCCGATCTTCCAGTCCCACCCGAGCGGCTTGAAAACGGGTTCCAGCCACAGCCCGAAGCGCCCGAGGGCGCTCTGACGCTTCCATGCGCCGTTCAGCTTGTCCGGCAGCGCCGCGGCCTCTTCCAGCTGCTGCAGCTCCGGTTGATCCGCCTCGGCGGCGCCCACCTCGTCCCTCAGTTCCTTCAGGCGCGGGGCTTTTTCCTTTGCCGCGTCCTCGGCCTTCTCGATGAGCGCGGGGTACGACTCGCCCTGTTCGTTCGTGTGCGGGAAGTACAGCAGCGCCCACACGACGACCATCGCCGCGAGGATGATCGTGCCGGCTCGCGCGACGAACGACGCCCCCGCGCCCAGCATGCGCCGCACGACCGCGGTGACCTTCGGCCGGCGGTAGCTCGGCAGCTCCATCACGAACACCGGCGGCGCGCCGCGGAGCAGCGTGCGCTTCAGCGCGAGCGCGACGAGCGGCGCGACGGTGAACCCGACCATGTACATCGCGAACAGCACCACGCCCGGCAGCCAGCCCGGGGCGCCGGGGCGCGCCACGAACGCGCCGATCAGCAGCACGTACACCGGCAGCCGCGCCGAACAGCTCATGAGCGGGGCCACGAGGATGGTCGCGA
This sequence comes from Gemmata sp., assembly GCA_046086545.1. Classification (GTDB taxonomy): domain Bacteria; phylum Planctomycetota; class Planctomycetia; order Gemmatales; family Gemmataceae; genus Gemmata. The sequence continues at coordinate 2,972 of JBJSXS010000056.1, read as the reverse complement.
GCCGGTCGCGCCGGTTCTCAATGACACGCGTCGCCAGCACCCCCGGGATCGCGCACGCCACGCTCGACAGCATCGGGATGAACGACTTCCCGCTCAGCCCGCACCGGCTCATCAGCCGGTCCATGAGGAACGCGGCGCGGGCCATGTACCCGCAGTCCTCCAGCACCGAGACGAAGCCGAACAGGATGATGATCTGCGGCAGGAACGTCAGCACCCCACCCACACCCTTGATGACGCCGTCGGCGAGGAGCGCGCGCAGCGGGCCAGGCGGCATCGTGCCTTCGGCGCCCTTCGCGAGCGCGTCCACCCCGCCGCCGATCAGGTCCATCAGCGGCTTCGCCCACAGGAAGATCGACTGAAACATCAGGAACATGACCGCGAGGAACACCAGCGTGCCCCAGACCCGGTGGGTGAGCACCGCGTCGATGCGGTCGGTCCAGGTGGTCGGCTTCACCGCGGGCCGGGTGACCGCCGCCGCCACCGCGGCGCGGACCCACGCGAACCGCGTTCGCGCCTCCACGCCCGGGACCGCTTGCCCGGCGGCGGCGAGCTTATCCCGCGCGGCGCGGAGGGCGCCCCGCAGCCGGTCGCCGTACCGCTCGGTGAGCCACTGCTCCGTGTAGCCGCCGACGTCGATCACCGCGCGGCGAACGAGGAACGACGGCACCTCGTTGCTCAACTCCTTCCGCAACTGCTCCACGACCTCATCGAACGCGGCCGGGAACGCCGGCCCGCGCGCCGCAGCGCGCCCGGCGGCGGAGCGGATCGCCGTCGTCAGCTCGGTCAGCCCGGTACCGTTGTTCGCCTGAATCGGCACAACGGACGCGCCCAGCGCCTGCGACAGCTTCGCGTAGTCGAACGTGAGGCCCTGCGCCGCGGCGGCGTCGATCATGTTGACCGCGACCACCACCGGCACGCCCAGGTCGAGCAACTGACTGGTGAGGTACAGGTGCCGGTCGAGGTTGGTCGCGTCGACGATGGACACCACCACGGACGGACGCGGCTCCTCCGGGCGCCGGCCGAGGAGCAGGTCCACCGCGACCATTTCGTCGGGGCTGCGGGCCGCGAGGCTGTAGGTGCCCGGCAGGTCGATGAGGTCCACCGCGGTGCCGCCGGCCGAGAACTGCCCCTTCTTCATCTCGACGGTCACGCCGGGGTAGTTGCCCACCCGCTGCCGCAACCCGGACAGCGCGTTGAACAGCGTGGACTTGCCCGCGTTCGGGTTGCCGACGAGTGCAACTGTGAGAGTCTCGGCCATGAGTTCAGGGGCCTGTTAGCCGCGCGCCGAAGGCAAGCGTTGGTGAATCACAGCAGCTTCACGCCGATGCCGGCGGCTTCGCTTTTGCGAAGGCTGAGGCGGGTGTTCGCAAAGGTGATCTCGATCGGGTCGCCGAGGAGCGCGCGGGCGACCACCTCAACTCGCTCGCCTTCGAGCAGTCCGAACTCGTAGATGCGCTGGACGAGGGCCGGGGCGCCGCCCACCGACACGACCTCCGCGCGCTGGCCGGGGGAGAGGTCCGCGAGGGTCATGCGTCGGCCACCGGGCGCACCAGGATCTGCGCGCACTCGCCGCCGCGGAGGCAGAGCTTGCACCCGGCGACCTTCAGCAGGCACGGAGTGCCGGGCTGCATCACCTGAACGCGGCTCCCCTGGCGGATGCCCAGTTCGGCGAGGCGACCGACCCACTCGGCCTGTCCGGTCACCTCTTCGACCTCGGCCCATTCGCCGGCACGCATCATATCGAGCGGCATCAACATGGGTGGCTCACTTGTTGAGATCGCGTCTCAGTACAGTTTCGTCTCGCGCCCCCGCCGCGTCAAGTGAAAAGGCAGCACGAAGCGCAAGAAAGTCGCTGCCCGCGTTGGGGCCGTCGGAGCAGGTGTGGAGGGCGTGGAACCGCTGTTCAGGAGGATTTGTTGTGTCGCTCGGCGAGGTACGCCCCGAGGGCTTCCGGCCACGGGCGCGGTTCGGCCACACCCACGCTTGCGAGCTTCGCGGCGGACAGGACGCTGTACGCGGGGCGCTTGGCCGCGGCCCCGAATTCGGCGCTAGTGATGGGTGCGAAATCGGGTTTCAGGACTTCTCGGCGGAAAATTTCGGCCGCGAATTCGTACCACGTGCAGGCGCCGCCGTTCACGACGTGGAACAGCCCGCCGGCGCCGCGCTGGAGCAACTGAACGGTCGCCGCAGCGACGTCCGCGGTGTAACTCGGGGTGCAGCGCTGGTCGTTCACGACGCGCAGGGGTTTGCCCGCGGCAGCTAACCGCAACATCGTCTCAACAAAGTTCCCGCCCTTGCCGCCGCTGCCCCACACGCCGTACAGCCCGCACGTGCGGATCACGAGGTTGTTCGCGGACAGCGCGAGCGCGTGCGCCTCGCCGGCGGCCTTGCTCGTCCCGTACACGCTGACCGGGGCGGGGGCGTCGCGCTCCGCGAGCGGCTCGCGCCGCCCGGCGGCGCCGCCAAAAACGTAGTCGGTGCTGAAGTGAATCAGCTTGGCCCAGACGGTCGCGCACGCTTCGGCCAGCGCCTTCACGCCGTCGGCGTTGACCGCGTGGGCCGCGGCCGGGTCGCTCTCGGCCTTATCCACAAGGTTGTACGCGGCGCAGTTCACGAAGAGGTCGGGCCGCACCCGGGCGACCGCGGGCGCGATCGTTTCGGGCCGCGCGAGGTCGATGTCGGCGCGCGACAGCGGGATCACGTCGCCGAGCGCCGCGAGCCGGGGGCACAGGTCGCGCCCGAGTTGCCCGGCGGCGCCGAGGACCGCGATCTTCATGGGCGGCTCCGGAAACGACGCCGCCCGGCGAGGGGGCCGGGCGGGTGAGGGTGCGGGGTTTACTTCTTTTCCGGGGCGGGCGGCGGGGGCGGGGTCGGCGCCTTCGGGTCCGGCGTCTTGTCCAGGAAGCTCTTCTCCTGGGTGTTGATCACGGTCTTCTGGACCTGCGTCAGTTCGACGCGGGTGTCGGTGCCGC
>JBJSXS010000055.1:0-2564 GCA_046086545.1 Gemmata sp. | reverse complement strand
CGAACGGGTCGGCGCCCGCGTCGGTTTCGGTCAGCCCGCCGGCCTCGTACTCTTTGCGCAGGTCGGCGAGCGATACTGTCAAGTCGTTCGTCATTCGCGGGCTCGTCATAGGTTCGGTGTTGAACGTGTTGGCAACGGCGGGTATCCCGGCGCGCGGAGGGTTCTCCACGCGCCGGTGCTTACCTTCCGCGCTCGTGCTGACCGGTGCCGGAGGCGCGGGGCGCTTCCTCGGCCCCGGGCGGCACGCGCCCCGGGTACGCCCTCACGAAGTTGTACAGGCGCGGGTGCAAGGCGGTCATCCTCGGCGGCCACGCGGGCGCGGCTGCAGGGTCGGGTGGGAACCGGTGAACATGCCCGAGGGGCGGGAGGTCGCGGTGGAGCGACTCGCGTACCACGCGCCCCGAACCCCGCCCTGTCGCCCGGACCGACGGACGCGCGGCACCGCGCGGTGCTGCTGTTCGCGGCCAGCGCGTTCGAGGCCGCTGCCGACCCGTGGGCCGCGAAGCCGAGATGTTGCGCGCTCGCCCCGTCGAGTAGAATGCGGCACGCCCCGCTCCTCAGAAACCAACTGACGTGTTGACCGAGAAAGCACTCGCGCTGGTGGTTCGCGGCACCGACTGGAGTGAGACCAGCCGCATCACCACGCTGTTCACCCGCGAGTTCGGCCGGGTGCGCGCGCTGGCGAAAGGCGGGCGCCGCCTCAAGTCGAACTTCGACGTGGCGTTCGACCTGCTGACCGTGTGCGAGGTGGTGTTCATCCGTAAGGCGGGCGGGCTGGACCTGCTCACGGAGGCGCGGATGCATGAGCAGTTCCCGCAGCTCCGGAAGGACCTGCCGGCACTCTACGCCGGGTACTACGTCGCCGAATTACTCTCCGACGGCACACAGGACTACGACCCGCACCCGCCGCTGCTGGACGCGGCGCTGGGCACGCTCCGGGCGCTGGGCGGTCCGAACACGCCAGGCCCCCCGTCCCTTCAGGGCGGGGGAGGGGACGGGCCTTCGCCCGCCGCTGGCGGCGATGGCTCGTCGGCGCCCGACTCCGCCCATCCCGTCCGGGGGGAAGGGGTGGCGGGCGCCGTGTCCGCATTCGAGCTTGTGTGGCTGCACGAGTTGGGCTATAGCCCGCGGCTCGACGCGTGTGCCACTTGTGGACGGGAGCGCCAGAACCCGACCGCCCGGGCGTTCTTCAGCCCGACGGCCGGCGGGGTGCTGTGCCCCGGGTGCGGACCCGCCGCCCCCGACCGGCGGATGGTGTCCGGCGAGGCGCTGGAGTGCATCCGCACGCTGGCCGCGGGCGAGCCGCGGTTGCCCGCGGGCGTGCGGCGCGAGGTGCGGCAGGTGCTGGGGTACGCGGTGAGCTGCGTACTGGGGCGGCGCCCGCGGCTGCTGTACTACGTCGATGGGCGCTGAGCGGGGCGCGTGGGGATCAGCCGAGGTCGAAGGGGAGCGCGAGGATGCGTGGACCAGCCGACAAGACGTTCCGCCGCGGCCGCACCGGCGCGCTGGTCGCGGCCCTCGTGCTCTGGCCGCGCCCGGGTGCCACACCGCGCGCAGCTTCAAGGAGCGGGTCACCACCGCGACGGCCCAGTTCGTCGGCTCCAGCTACGAGGACCCGCGCGCCGAGGAGAAGCTGGCCGCGGCCGAGCGGCTGTACCAGGAGGGGCAGTACGAGAAGGCCCGCGGCGAGTTCCGCACCCTGGCCGACAACCAGGGGAACCCGCTCGCGCTGGCCGAGCGCGCCCGGTTCATGCAGGCCGAGTGCAGGTACATGCTCAGGCAGTACCCGGAGGCGGTGGACACGTACCACAAGGTGCTGCTCGACTTCCCGACCGGCACGTACCGGCGCGACTGCTGCGCCCGCATGTTCGAGGTCTGCGACTACTGGCTGGACGACTTCCGCGCGGAACTGGACCGGCGCGGCAGCGAGAAGGGCGTGCTGGGGTGGCGCCCGGGCGTGCCGCACCCGCTGGACCGCACCCGGCCCCAGATCGACCAGGAGGGGCGCACCCTTGAGGCGCTGCAGCGGATCCACACGCACGACATCACCGGGCCGACCGCGGACAAGGCGGTGTTCTGGTGCGGGTACGTGAACTTCATCCGCGGCAACTTCAGCGAGGCCGACCAGTTCTTCAGCCAGCTGGTGGAGATGCACGCCGACAGCCCGCTGCGCCCGCAGGCGATGGCGTTCGCCATCCAGGCCAAGAACAACGCGACCGGCGGGGCCGCCTACGACGGGCGCAAGTGCGCCGAGGCGCTGCACCTGGTGAACGTGGCCGAGAGCACCGTGCCCGAACTGGCCAACAACCCCGAGATGGCCGAGAAGCTGACCCGCGCCAAGTTCGCGATCCGCTCGCAGCAGGCCGAGAAGGACTTCCTGACCGCCGAGTACTACGAGCGCACCGGGCACCCGGGGTCCGCGGTGTTCTACTACGAGTTGGTGCGGCGCCGCTACGCCGGCACCAGGTACTCGGACCTGGCCACCGACCGCAAGGACCGCCTGGTCCGGCTCATGCAGGAGGGGCGCCCGGAGCCGGGCAACGACCCGTTCGCCATCGCCCAGG
>JBJSXS010000054.1:0-2890 GCA_046086545.1 Gemmata sp. | reverse complement strand
GGCCTGGGGTGGTTTCTGGTGGGGGTGGAGAGAAAAACTGGGGGTACGACTGGTTTGTGTTTGTCTCGCCGGTCACTATTGACAACGGGTGCGTACTCAGACCGCTTCGATGCTGGCGAGCTTGAGTTTCCGGAGTTGGTCCTTCAGGTACGCGCGTGCCTTCTCCAGCCGGCCGTTGCCCGAGAGCGCCGCGAACTGTTTGTCGATCTCGCCGAGTTTCGCAGCGGCCTTTGCGGCGTCGGCCAAGTTGCGCACGTCGGTCGCCGCCAGCACCGACTCGACCTCCAGCAGCAGTTGCGTGACCCGCATGCCCGTGGGGTTGGCGATCTTGGCGATCACCTGGGCCACCTTCTGCGGCTGCTCCTGGGGGTCGTCCCACAAGCAGTGCTGCGCGACTTCGAGGTGCTCGGGTTGCACCTCGTCGGCGCCGTTCAGGTACGCGAACGCCCGGACCGCGGTGACGGTCTTGAACTGGCGCCGGTCGCCGGGAACCACGCCCTCCCGCGTCAGCTCGCGGAGAACGGTTTCCAGCGCGTCCTTCGCCCCCTTCGACCATGGCACCGCCACGACCTCGGCGTGTGCCCGATCGACCTCGGCCGGGGTGATCGTCGCGGACAACTTGGGCGTGTGGTCGCGGTGCCAGAGGAGCCGCTGACGCCCGGCCTGCGATCCGATCGGGCGCACCGCCTTGCGGAACAGGAACCGGTCCATGATCGCGGCCAACTCCTTGCCGCCGTCCGGCGATGGCCACTCGTTGCTCGCCGCGACCGCCAGGCGCAGGGGCACTCGGACGGGCTCGCCGTCGTTCTCGAACACGCGCTCGTTGAGCACCTTCAGGAGCGTGTTGAGGATCGCGCTGGACGCCTTCCAGATTTCGTCAATGAAACAGAACTCGGCCTCGGGCAGGCGGCCCGCGGTGACGCGGCGGTAGCGATCGTCCTTGAGCGCGGTCAGGCTCACCGGCCCCATCACCTCCTCCACAGTTGTGAATTTCGTGAGCAGGATCGAGAACCGGCGGGCGTTCATCCAGTTCATGACCGCGTCGAGCAAGAGGCTCTTACCACAACCGGGCGGACCGACGAGCAGCACGTGCTCGTTGGCCAGGAGCGCGGTCAGGACGAGATCCACCTCGTCGTCGCGCTCGATCAGCGCGGCGGCCAACTCCCGCCGCGCCAATGCGAACTTCTCGCGGACCGAATCGGGCTTCGGAGACGGACGGAACACATTCATCGGTCGAACTCCTGGGGCAGTGGATGGGAGATGCACGATCGGGGCTGCCCACGCGAGATTGGCTGCGTGGGCGATGACAACGAGTGCCGGGCTAACCGGCCCCTCGCATCATCATGACACTTTTCAGATCGTTATTTAGCGCCCGCCGGCGGCTTCGAGGGCGCTACGCACGAGTGCGAGGGCGTCGTCCAGGAAACCCTGGCCCAGCACCCACCGCAAGTAGCCCGGATCCTCGGCCGCGACTTGGGCGAGTTGGCGCCCGCGGTACTTCCCGAACGCGAACACCGGCGCCCCGCCCGGTTCGCGGCGGAACGCCCCACCGACATCGACTTCGTTCAGGGTCGCGTGGAGATCGGCGGGACTCCGGGGCAAGCCGTACCGTGCAACCTGAACGTCCAGTGCCGCCAGCGCGTACCCCGCGTCCGCGAGCGCCGCGTGGGCACTTGTGCGATCGGCCCCGAGGTAGAATCGGACCGCCGCGGTCAGGTCGCGCGGTTCACGACGCCGGTACACGGACAACGCGTCCAGGACCGCCCGATTGCCTACCCGAAACGGCAAGCCCACCCGTGCGAACTCGTTCACCAACACCGGCACGTCAAAGTTCGCGACCCCGAACCCGGCAATGTCGGAGCCGACCAGCGCGGCGAACAGGTCCGGCGCGATCGCCGCGAACGCGGGGGCGCCAGCCACATCGGCGTCGGTGATCCCGTGGATGGCGCTCGCGCCAGCGGGTATCGCGCGCCCGGGGTTCACCCGCCGAACGAACGGAACGACGGACCCGTCGGGGTAGACGGTCAGCACCGCGACCTCGACGATGCGGTCGGTCCGGGTGTCCGTACCGGTCGTCTCCAGGTCGATCACGGACAGCGCGCGGGTCAGCGCGAGGTGCTTCAACGTGACGGTCACGGTCACCTCCTGAGCGGTTGACGTGGTCGGTCACGGGCCGGGTGCGACGACCGGCAGCGGGATGCGTGCGACCGGTGTCGGGCGCCAGCAGTGTCCGCACCGCTCGCACGTCACCGGGTGTGTCCGCGGAATCCCGTCCTCGGCCGGGCAAATGCACGGTCCGAGAGCCGGTTCGGGGCGACGGCGCAAGGGCCGGACCCGGAACATCAGATCGGTGCCGGGCGGTGGGATGTCGGTGGGATCGGTCCTCAGCCAAGCCAGCCGCACGCGGGGCGGAACGACTGCGGGCGCGCCAGTGTCGCGATCGGTCGAGTACCACACCCGGCAGTTCTCCAACTCGGCCATCTCATCGATGACGGTTTTGATCGCCGGCACGCGCCACGACCGGGTGTAGAAATAGAACCTCACGCGCGGCGACCGGCGCATGATGCGGAGCCACTTTCGGGCGTAACACGCGGCGAAGAAGTCGCCGGCGACGTGAACGCGGACGATCCGGACGGCGTGGGCGACGATGAACGCCCGCACCCGTCGGAGGAGGTAGCGGCGCCGCGCGAGGGTGGGGTTGCGCTGGGACGCCGCGGCCGTTGCCGGGCGGTAGCGCTCGAGGGCAATGGCGTAGCAGTGGTTTCCGCACGCGGGGGTCATACCGGCGCACGTACCGCCGGGGCCGGACGGGAGCGAGAAGCTCCAGATCCGGCGCGCGCCGAGTTTGTGATTGCCGCGGGTCAACATGTCAGAACCTCCTCTCGGAAAT
>JBJSXS010000053.1:0-10191 GCA_046086545.1 Gemmata sp. | reverse complement strand
TGGGCGCAGCCGGCGGTGAGGCCGAGCCACACCGCCGCCGTGGTGTTCGCGCGGTCCACGGTGCGCTCGACGCGGAACTGCTCGGCGTCGGTGCCGCCCTCCTCGTTGAACGACGTGTTGCGGTGGAACCCGGTCGCGACCTTCTGCTGCTGCGTCGCGTTCGGCAGCATGTCCCCCGCCAGCTGCTCCAGCGTAAATTGATCAAACGGCACGTCTGCGTTCAGGGCGTTGATCACCCACTCGCGGTACGCCCAGATTTGTCGGGGACCGTCGATGGTGTACCCGTTGCTGTCGGCGTACCGCGCGAGGTCGAGCCAGTGCCGCGCCTGCCGCTCGCCGTAGTGCGGCGCCGCGAGCAGCCGGTCAACGACCCTCTCGTAGGCCCAGGGCGAATCGTCCTTGAGGAACTCTTCGACTTCTTTGGGGGACGGGAGCAACCCGGTCAGGTCGAGCGTCACGCGGCGGATCAGGGTCGCCTTGTCGGCCTCTCCGCTGGGCGGGAGGCCGTCCTTTTCCAGCCGCGCGCGGACGAACGCGTCGATGGGGTTCGCGGCCGGCAATCGGACCTTCGGCACTTCCGGGCGCGTCGGCGCGACGAACGCCCAGTGCGGCGTGTACTCCGCGCCCTGATCGATCCACGCTTTGAGCTTCGCCACCTGCTCCGGCGTGAGCCGGTCCGCGGCCCCGGGGGGCGGCATCCGCGACTTGTCGCCGTCGTCGAGGAGCACGCGGGTGATGAGCTCGCTGTTGGCGTGCCTGCCGGGTGCGATCGCGTCCCTCTTCACCGCCGAATCGCGGTCGTCGAGACGCAACTTGGCCTTTTGCGTACCGGGGCCGTGGCACTTGAAGCACTTGTCCGACAGGATCGGCCGGATGTCTCGCCCGAAGTCCACCCTCTCAGCGGCCCCTGCCGGAAGCGCGAAAGCGAGGGGCACAAACACCGGTAACAGGGTGCGAGGTGACGGCATAGGAGTTAGACGGCAGCGCACGGCGGGAGGGTCCCGAAGCGTATGCTATTGTGGCCGATGTGTGCGGCGGGGGCAAGCAGAACGCGCCGCGATGCGATACACTCCCTGGAACAGCTCTCGAAGGGGAACGCACCGTGACTCTGCTCGCGACCGCCAAACTCGCCAAGCGCGTCCTGCTTGAAACCGACAAGCGGCTCCTGTGGAAGCTCGCGTACAACATGGGTTTCAAGGGCGCCCTGTCGGTCCACAAACACAAGTTGCGCCTGAGGCGGGGGCAGGTGTTCCCGCCGTTCCTGTACGTGAGCATCATCAACACGTGCAACCTGCGGTGCCAGGGGTGCTGGGTTGACGTGTCGATGAGGCAGGAGACGATCAAGCCCGACGCGTTTCACCAGTTGGTGCGCGAAGCGAAGGCGATGGGCAACGTGTTTTTCGGCATCGTCGGCGGCGAGCCGTTCATGCACCCGCACCTGCTCGACATGCTCGCGGAGCACCCGGACTGCTACTTCCAGATCTTCACCAACGGGCACTTCATCACGCCCGAGCGCGCGAGGCGCATGTGGCGCCTGGGGAACGTCACTCCTCTGGTCTCCGTCGAGGGCACGGAGATCATTTCCGACGAGCGCCGCGGGCGGTCTGGCGTGCTGTCGAAGACCATGCAGGGGCTCCACGCCGCGCTCGACGCGGGCGTGTTCACCGGGGTCTGCACCAGCCTCGCGCGGACCAACATCGACGACCTGCTGCGCGAAGAGTGGATCGACCGGCTCGTGGACATGGGCGTGCTGTACACGTGGTTCCACGTCTACCGGCCGATGGGCCCGAACCCGAACCCGGCTCTGTGCCTGTCCCCGGAGCAGGCCCTTCGCGCGCGCGAGTTCGTGGTCGAGATGCGCGCGAAGAAGCCCATCGTGATCATCGACGCGTACCACGACGGCGCGGGGAAGGCGCTGTGCCCCGCGGCCACCGGGATCAGCCACCACATCAACCCGTGGGGCGACATCGAGCCGTGCCCCATCGTGCAGTTCTCCAAGGAGTCGATCCACGCGGCGGTCGACAAGCGGCCGCTGAAACAGAAGTTCCTACAGTCCGCGTTCCTCGCGGACTTCCGAAAACTCGCGGCCGAGACGACCCGCGGGTGCATCGTGCTGGAGCGCCCGGACCTGCTCAAGAAGTTGGTCGAGGCGCACGGCGCGCGGGACGCCACCGCGCGCCAGACCGCGCTGGCGGAGTTGGGCGCGATGCAGACCCGCACGTCGCAGTACAACCCGGCGAGCGAGGTGCCCGAGAAGAACGTGTTCTACCGGCTCGCCAAGAGGCTGTTCTTCAACGACTTCGGCCAGTACGCCGGGCACGACGCGGCCCACGCCCAGCAGTCCGCGCCCGCGCTGCTGGGGAGGTAGCCGGTCCGGAGGCTCGGTGAACGGGAGGCTCCGGTTCCCGGACGCGGAGGGGGCCGCCCGCGGCGCCCCGGAGCGGCCGGGCGGGGCTACTTGCCCTTCTTGACGTCGTAGTCGAACGTTTGCTTCTGGGCCGGCAACTCGCGGGTGAACTGGTGCTCGGGGAACAGTCCCTTGCCGAACGGCGCCTCCGGCGCCTCCTTGCCGTCGAACGCGAGAACGCGCACCGAGTACTTGCCGCCGCCGATGCCTTTGCCCTGAACCGCGGTGTTGTACTTCCCGTCCTCGATGCTCGCGAACCCCTGTGTGCCGGGCGTGCCCCTCTCGGGGTCGAAGAAGATCAAGCCCTTTGGGATCGCCTTTCCGTCGTAGGTGATCGTCCCGGAGACGTCGTACAGAACTTCCGACTTCTCGCAGCTCGTGAGCAGACCGGCGGCCACGAGGACCGCTGCGGTGCAGGACCCGCGCATGGGTGCCCCCGTTAGTAGTTGCCGGGTACCACTTCGCCACCGTTCCGGCTGGCCAGCGCCCGGTACGTGTTCATGTCCAGCGACTGCCGCACGAAGCGGACGGACCCGTCGCCCATAGCGACGTTCATGCCGCCCGAGTGCATGCTCCCGAACGGCACGTCGTTGAACGGCACGATCAGGTTGGCCGTGAAGATCGAGTTGATGGCGTTGGTCACGTTCCGGCTGCTGACCACGAACGCCGGTCTCCCGGCCACCACGCCCGAGTACTCATCGCCCCCGCGCACCCACGTCCGGTAGCGCGTGCCGTACTGGGCCGACACCCACGACATCTCTGCGACCATCAGCGTGTTCGAGGTGCCGTCGGTGACGTCGGTCAGCTTGATGGCCCCGTCGCGCTGGAGCATGCCGCTGGCGGCGACCGGGACGTTCTCGTGCAGGGCGGTGCCGGTCGGGTACGCGGCGCCCGTGGCGGTGTTGGTGCCGCGCGGCCCGTTCACCCCGTAGTAGTGCGGGACCGCGGCCGGGCTCCCGCTCGCCACCGGCGGGATCAGGTCCGTGCTGCCGTTGGTGTTGCTCGGCGGGGCGAAATCTTGAACACTGATGGGGGACGCCGGGCACTGGTACGTCGGCACCTTCACCAGCCCGTTGGGGTCGTTGCGGTTCGCGCTGGTGTGGCTGTTGTTCGCCGTCGTCGTGTCGAACCGCTGGTACAGGTTCCCCTGTTCGATCTGCGGCAGAATCATGACGTGCCAGCTCAGCCCGGTGCTGGCGTCGTAGGCGCTGGGCAGCTTGCCGGTCGTGTCGTGGCTGTTGTGGAACGCGACCCCGATCTGCTTGAGATTGTTCTGGCACTTCATGCGGGCCGCCGCCTCGCGCACCTTCTGGACGGCCGGCAGCAACAGCCAGATCAAGATCGCGATGATGGCGATCACGACCAGGAGTTCGATGAGCGTGAAGCCCCGGTTCGCGCGGGGGCGGGGAGAGGGCACGGGTGGCCTCCTGGGCGAGAGCGTGATGACGCGGAGCGAGGGCGCGAACGATCGCCGCTGTTGCTCTGCACCGTGCCGCTACTGTAGCCGCGGTGCGGTGCAGAACAACGTGTGTGAAGCCGTTTTAATGACTCCCGGGGGGGCGGCGTCCCGCCCGGCTCCGTCTGACGTGCCCCGAAAAGGTCGCGCGCTCGGCCGGCCGTCACAGCCCATCGCCCATGCCCACATCCGCGATGTAGTTCTCGTACCGGTTGAACTCCTTCCGCCACGTCAGCGTGATTTCGCCCGTCGGGCCGTTGCGCTGCTTGGCGATGATCACCTCGAGGACGTTATCCTCGCCCTGGCCGTCGAACCTGCCGGGGCGGTGCAGCATCATGCAGGTGTCCGCGTCTTGCTCGATGGACCCGGACTCGCGGAGATCCGACAGCCGCGGCTTGTGGTCCTGGCGGTCTTCCGAGGCGCGGTTCACCTGCGCCAGCGCGAGGACCGGGATGTGCAACTCGCGCGCGAGGAACTTCAGCCGGCGGCTGATCTGCGCGACCTGCTCCTGCCGCGGGTCGCGCCGGTTCTCCGGCTCGATGAGCTGGAGGTAGTCGATCACGACTAGCTTCACCCCGCCGTCCCGCTCGTGCTTCTTCATGAGCCGGCGGGCGCTGGCCGCGATCTGGATCATGGTGCGGCTGGGCGTGTCGTCGATGTACAGCCGGCACTTCTTGAGCACGTCGCCCGCGTCCATCAGCTTCTGGATGTCGTCCGAGTTAAGGTGCCCCTTGCGCACCTTGTGGCTGTCCACCCGCGACTGGCAGCACAGCAGACGTTCCGCCAGTTCGATGCGGGCCATTTCCAGGCTGAAGAACAGCACCACCGGCGTCTGCCCGTTCGCGACGCCCTCGGTCACGATGTTCCGCACCACGTTCAGCGCGAACGCGGTTTTCCCGACCGACGGCCGGGCGGCGATGATGACCAGTTCGGAGTTCTGGAGCCCGGCGGTGATGTTGTCGAGGTCCACGTACCCGGTCGGCAGCCCGCTGATGGCCAGGTTCTCTTTGCCGATGCGCGAGTCGAGCCGGGTGAACGCCTCCGCCACCGTCTCGGACAGCGACCGGGTCTCGCCGACCATGCCCGCCTTCGCGATCTCCATGATTTTCCGCTCGGCCTGCGCGACCAGTTCGTCGGCCGACTGCGTCCGATCGTAGGAGTCGCGCAGGATCTCATTACTCGCGTGGATCAGCCCACGGACCATCGCGGTGTCGCGCACCAGCTTCGCGTGGTACTCGGCGTTGGCCCCGCTGGCCACGGCCTCCCAGACGTCCACGAGGTACGCCTGCCCGCCGACGTCCTCGATCTGCTTGTTCTTGCGGAGCTTGTCGTAGAGCAGCACGAGGTCAATCGGCTGCGCCTCGTTCGAGAGGTCGCTCAGCGCCTGGAAAATCTTCTGGTGGGCGTCGAAGTAAAAATTGTCGGCGACCAGGAGTTGCTGCACGTTGGGCAGAGTGTCCGGGTCGCGGAGGATGCCACCAAGCACCCACCGCTCGGCGTCGCGGTTCTGGGGCGGCAGGCGGGTGGCGAGTTGGTCGTTGTGTTCGTTTGACATGGGCTGGCTCGCGGCGCCCGCGTGTACGCGCGAACAGCGCGCCGCCGGGGCCAGCGCGATTCATAGCCGGTTCTGTAAAAAGGTAAAAGATCACTTCCGGCGGGAACGCGGGCCCGGCCCCGAACGTCAGCGTCAGGCGCGCAGCGACGTGTTCAGCTGCCCGCCATCGCGATAACCCGTTCCCACAGCGCATCCGGCACAGGCATCACAGACAGCCGGGCCTGCTTGACCAGTTCCCACGCGGCAAAGGCTTTGTCGGCCTTGATCTGCGCGAGCGTGACCGCTTTGGGTAGAGCCTTCACGGGCTTCACGGTCACCGCGACACACTTCCCGCTGTCGTCCGTCGGATCGGGGGTGGGGTCGGCGGTGACCTCCGCGATGCCGATGACCGCTTTCACCTTGCCGGTCGCGTAGAAGAACACCCGGTCGCCCTTCTTCGCGGTGCGGAGGTGCTTCTGCGCTAGCGCGTTGCTCACGCCGGTCCACGTTGTCGAACCGTCGCGCTCAAGGTCGGCGAAGCTGTAAGTCTCCGGTTCTTCTTTGAACAGCCAGAGCGCCATATCTGCTCCCTAAAAGGTTACCGCATAGGCGGGCGTGGTGTGTACAACAGGGCGGCGTGGCCCCGGCGGTACGCTTCGTGTTTTGCACCCCGAGAGCGCCGGGGTCGTGCCGCTCTCACTTCTCGCGCTTGGGATCGGGTTCGCCGAAAAGCAGCCTTCGTGCAGTTTCCACCTCGTCCGCCGACCAGCGCGTGATCTTCTCGGTCGCGAGCGCGTGAATCAGCTTCGTGGTCGCCGCGTCCTGCATCGCGTCGGTGTGTGCCACCGGCGCCACCACGATGGGGATACCGAGTTTTTGCAGGTCCTCGGGCCACTGGCTGCGGGTCGATACGACACCGTCTGTGTCTCCGCGCTTGAGCTTGCACACCACACACGCGAACTGCGTGTCGTTGCCGGGCGCGAGGCGGTTCGTGCCGCTCGGCGCGATGCGCGCGTCCGGGGCGAGCGACTTCACGAAGGGCGCCTGCACCTTCGGGTAACCGATCCCGTAAGTGGCCACCTTCGCGCCGTCGAACGGGGCCGCCACCGAGATCGCCTTTGCGACCCCAGCCGTCGGGTTCTCTTCGGCGAACACGCGCACGAGTACCCCGCCGGCCGAGTGCCCCACCAGAACGAGTTCCTTGTACCCCGCTTTGCGCAGGTTCGCGACCGCGTCGCGCAGCCCGGGGGCCCGCGCCACCTCGTCCACGGTCGTGGTCTGCCCGTAGCTGAACGCGAACACGTCCGCGTCTTTCGCGAGGGCACTGACCAGAATGCTCTTCGGCTGCTGCCACGGGCGCAGCTCGGGTTTGGTGACCTTCGACGAGCGCAGCGGGTGGACCTGCAACCCGTGAACCAGGACCACGGCGCGCGCGCGCTCGACCGGTTGTTTGGGGGCCGTCCACACCCGCGCCTCCCCGGGCGCGACCTGCCACAGTTCCGTCGGAACCTCGGGCGGCGCGCTCATGGCGAGCAGGAGAAGGGCCGGCGTCACGGGTTCGTCCTCGCGCTGTGTCGGGGCGGCGTGGGATAGAATGTAAATCGACCGCGCGGCCCGCGCTTCTGCTGGGGATCGGACGGCTTTGGTGAAGATGCTCGCCGTCGTGAGCCGATTCTGACTGCAGGCGGCGCCGCGCACTTTCGAGGCAGGACGTTCATGGGCGTGTTACCCGACTGGATGATCGAGCGCGACGTGAAGATCGTGCCGTTCGCGCCGCAGCAGCACCGCCCGGGGATCATCTCCTACGGCGTGACCAGCTACGGGTACGACGTGCGGGTGGCGCGAAACTACAAGGTGTTCACGAACGTGTGGGGCAGCACGGTCGATCCGAAGCACTTCGACCCGAAGTCGTTCGTGGACGTGGAAGCGGACTACTGCATCATCCCACCGAACAGCTTCGCCCTCGCGGAGACGGTGGAGCACTTGGAGATCCCGCGCGACATCCTCTGCGTGTGTGTCGGGAAAAGCACGTACGCGCGGTGCGGTGTGATCGTGAACGTCACGCCGCTAGAGCCTGAGTGGCGAGGCAAGATCACGATCGAAATCAGCAACACCACACCTCTGCCCGCCAAGATTTACTCGGGCGAGGGCATCGCACAGATCCTCTTCTACCGGGGCGAGGCCGTCTGCAAGACGAGCTACGCGGACAAGAAAGGAAAGTACCAGGATCAGCCCGGCCTTGTGACCCCCGTCGTTCACTGACCGGCACCGGCCAACTCATTTTGCGCGATCCTTAAGCGGGCCGCGGCGCGTGATCGGACGCGCCGCGGCCCGCACGCTTTTTATTTGCACAACCACGGCATTGACTTTGGGGTAGCAATAGTGGAATATTGTTCATGTGTACGCCGCGGGTGGGTTTGACTAACCTGCTGGTTGTAGCGTTGGCGCTCGAGGTGCGTTGGCGCACGCGCGGCGGCAGCAAATCTTGCCGGGAGTTGCCGACCCTGCCTGCCGATCGCCGATCGGTTAATGCATTATGAAGGTCGGTTCACGAGCGGCCGCCTTCGCTGTTTTCTATCTTGCCGGACCACCCTAATGCAGATCACCCGCCGCTTCACCCGCGAAGGGCAAGACCCGTTCGACGGCATCGAGTTCACCCCGCGCAGCTCCGCGATCCGCAACCCGAACGGGTCGGTGGTGTTCGAGGCGAACGACGTGATGGTGCCCGCCAAGTGGTCGCAGGTGGCGGTCGACATCCTGGCGCAGAAGTACTTCCGCCGCGCCGGTGTCCCCGCGAAGCTCGCGCGCGTGGCGGAGGACGGCGTGCCCGCGTGGGTCCAGCGCAGCGCGCCGGCGTCCGCCGACACGCCCAACGGGGGCGAGACGGACTCGCGCCAGGTGTTCCACCGCCTCGCGGGGTGCTGGACGTACTGGGGCTGGAAGGGCGGGTACTTCAGCAGCGAGCGCGACGCCCGCGCGTTCTACGACGAAACGTGCGCGATGCTCGCGCTGCAAATGGCCGCGCCGAACAGCCCGCAGTGGTTCAACACCGGGCTCCACTGGGCTTACGGCATCGAGGGCCCGCCCCAGGGCCACTCCTTCGTCAACCCGCACACGCAGCTGCTCGAGCGCTCGACCTCCGCGTACGAGCGCCCGGCCCCCCACGCGTGCTTCATCCAGCAGGTCAACGACGACCTCGTGAACGACGGCGGCATCATGGACCTGTGGGTCCGCGAGGCCCGCATCTTCAAGTACGGCAGCGGCACCGGGTCGAACTTCTCCTCGCTCCGCGGCGCGGGCGAGCCGCTGTCCGGGGGCGGGAAGTCCTCCGGGCTCATGAGCTTCCTCAAGATCGGTGACCGGGCCGCGGGCGCGATCAAGAGCGGCGGCACCACCCGCCGCGCCGCGAAGATGGTGGTGCTGGACCTCGACCACCCCGACATCGAGGAGTTCGTCAACTGGAAGGTGACCGAGGAGCAGAAGGTCGCGGACCTCGTCGCCGGGTCGAAGGCGATGAACAGGCACCTCAACGCCATCATGCGCGCGCTGAACGCGCACCCGGTCGCGGAGGAGAAATACGACCCCGCCAAGAACGCCGAGCTGCGCGAGGCGGTCCTCGACGCCCGGGAGGCGCTGATCCCCGAAAACTACATCGCCCGCGTGCTGCAGCTCGCGCGGCAGGGGTGGAAGAGCATCGAGATCGACGAGTACGACACCGACTGGACGTCGAAGGCGTACTACACGGTGTCCGGCCAGAACAGCAACAACTCGGTGCGCATCCCCAACGCGTTCATGAAGGCCGTCGAGACCAACGGCCCGTGGCACCTCTACTGGCGCACCGAGCTCGAGAAGGCCAGCAGGGAGGGCCGCGCGCCGAGGGCCAAGAAGACGATTCCGGCTCGCGACCTGTGGGACCAGATCAGCTACGCCGCGTGGAGCTGCGCCGACCCCGGCGTGCAGTTCGACACCACGTTCAACGAGTGGCACACGTGCCCGGTGGACGGCCGCATCAACGCGACCAACCCGTGCAGCGAGTACGCGTTCCTGGACGACACGGCGTGCAACCTCGCGTCCCTGAACCTGATCACCTTCTACGACACGAAGACGGGCAAGTTCGACACCGAGGCGTACCGCCACGCGGTGCGCGTCTGGACGCTGATTCTTGAGGTCAGCGTGTACATGGCGCAGTTCCCGAGCCAGTCGGTCGCGCAAAAGTCTTACGACTTCCGCACGCTCGGGCTGGGCTACGCGAACCTCGGCGCGCTGCTCATGGTGCAGGGCATCCCCTACGACTCGCTCGAGGGGCGCGCGCAGTGCGGGGCGCTGACGGCGATCATGCACGCGGGCGCCTACGCCGCGAGCGCGGAGATGGCCGCGGAGGTCGGGCCGTTCGCGCGTTATCAGGCGAACCGCGACCACATGCTCCGGGTGATCCGCAACCACCGGCGCGCGGCGTACAACGCGGCCCCAGCGGAGTACGAAGGGCTGAGCGTGTACCCCGTGGGCATCGACGCCCGGCACTGCCCGCCGGACCTGCTCGCCGCGGCCCGGCGCGAGTCCGACCGGATGCTCGAACTCGGCGAGCGGCACGGGTACCGCAACGCGCAGGTCACGGTGATCGCGCCCACCGGCACCATCGGCCTGGTGATGGACTGCGACACCACCGGCATCGAGCCGGACTTCGCGCTGGTGAAGTTCAAGAAGCTGGCCGGCGGCGGCTACTTCAAGATCATCAACCGCACGGTGCCCGAGGCGCTCACCGTGCTGGGCTACAGCGAGGCGCAGCGCAAGGCG
>JBJSXS010000052.1:0-2338 GCA_046086545.1 Gemmata sp. | reverse complement strand
CGCCGCCGTACACGCGGCCGACCTCGTTGCCCGTCAGGTCGGTCGTGTACTCGGTCAGGTCCAGGAGCCCGTACGGCACGACCTTCACCGGGCCGAGCGCGAACGGCGCGCTCAGCTCTTGCATCAGGTCGAACCGGGCGGTGTCCACCCGCCGGTCGGTGGACAGCACCGGGTACGGCGAGATCTCGGACGGGCGCAGCTGCGCGTACCCGGCGCTCGCGCGGGCGCTGTACACGAACAGGTCGTCGAGGAACGTCTGCCCGATCAGGTGCCCGTCCACCCGGGGCAGCCAGTTGGTCTCGGTCACCCACTCGCGGCCGAACCGCTGTTCGGCCAGAACGCTCGCGCCGGCGACCCCGCGCTGGTACGTCAGGTACGCGAACGTTTCCTGGTTCGGGCCGCGGTTGAACTCCTGCTGGTAGAACTGCTCCAGGAAGTTTTTGTCGGACAGGTACGCGAGCTGGCCCTGGAAGTACATGCCTTCCAGAATTTCTTGCTGGTGCCGCCACAGGACCCGGCCGCGCAGCCCGCTCGGGTCCGGTTGGGGCCCGCGCCCGCCCGGCAGCAGGTCGAACCCGTGGTCCTGGATCCCGTACAGCTTCAGCAGCCCGGCCCCGCGCTGGTACTCGCCCGGTTCGTCGGCCGGGATGATGTAGCTGTAGTCGGTCCCGCCGGCCGGGCCGCGCTTGCTCAAGTAGTCCAGGTCCAGCCGCCACTGGTGCCCCCTGGGCGGGCGCAGCGCGAGCAACTCGTACACGTCCCATGTGGTGTAGAACGAGGACCCGAACTGCCGGTTCTGGCCGAAGCTCAGGCCGACCAGCGGGCCGAACGGGTCGGTCGCGTCGAACCGCGTGCGCGGCAGGTAGAACACCGGCACGTTGGCCAACCGGGTCACCACGTTCCGGCCGGTCACGATCTGCTCCAGCCCCTCGATCGGGGCGCCGGTCGTCAGGTCGCGGTACGGGACGCCGAACACGTTCCGCAACACCACCTTTCGCTGGCTCAGCGTGAACCGGCCCGCGTCCAAACGAAGCCCGGGGTCGCTGGGCAACTTGCTCGCGTTCACCGAGCTGTCCAGCACCTCCCAGTTTTCCAGGTCCAGGCGGCGCACCTCCGCGCCCCTGAGGTGGAACGGGTCCGGCACGCTCGGCAGGGCCATCTCCAGGTCGCCGCGGATCGCGATCGCGCGGTTCTGCGTCGCGTCGTAATACACCTGTTCGGCCCGAAGCGTCTGGGTGATCAATTTGGTCGGTTTGGCTGGGTCGCCGTGCTGGCTGCGCACGATTACGTTGCCGGACAGGTACACCTCGACCTCGGTCTTGCCGTCACCGCCGGTGACGAACCCGGCGCCCGCGTTCTTCGCCCCGCCCCCGTTGCGAACCCAGATCACCGCCTCGTCGGTGGCGAACTCAACCGTCTGCGTGCCGTCGAGCGTGGCCGCGTTGATGATCACCCCGCCGGTGAACAGGATGCGGGTGGTGCCGTCGGGCATATCGGCCGCATCGACGGTCTGGGGCGTGCCGTATCGGCGGATGTACTGGACCCGCAGTTGTTTAGCCTGCGGGGTCGGGATGACGCTACCGTCCGGGAGGGTGTAGTCGGGCTCGTAGGGTATGCCGCCCGGATCGCGGGGCAACGGCCCGGGCGGCCGGGGCGGCTGGAGCGCGGTGCGCGGGGGCACCGGCTGCATGGGGCTCATGAGCCCGTCGGTGGGCAGCGAAAGGCCGCCGAACGCTTCGCCTCCGAACCGGTCAGTGAAGGTCGGGCGCGGCTGCGCGACGGCAACCGGGGCGCACGGCAGGACTGCCAGCGCCGCCAGGACCGCCCACGTTCTCGCCCGCCCGCTGCCCACGCGGTGCCCCTTCTCGGCCGCGCGGCGGCCCAGGAACGGTTGTGTTGATCGGAAGTCGCGGGGCTATAGGCCGACGGCCGGGGAGAATCAAGGCGGACCGGACGGGAAGGGTCGAGCGCTCGGGCGAGGAAAAACGTCCGCTCATGCCGATCGTGCCGCGGCGCTCCCGTCTCCTGCACCCCCAGCCCCCGAAACTGTTTGACCCGCCCGCCGCGCCCGTCTTATCATCCAACTCGCCTGATTGCCGCTCCGAGGATCGCATTATGGTCGCTGCCGTTCGGGTTGCCGGGTTGTGTGTGCTGGCCGCGCTTGCGGCCGCGGGCGCCCGCGCCGGCGACAAGGACCCGGTTCACGACGGCAAGAAGTTCTCCGAGTGGGTCGGGATCGTGCAGACCGACAAGTCGGCCCGGCAGCGCGCGCTGGGCGTCGAAGCGCTGGGCAAAATCTGGGTGCTGGACCCGAAGACGGGGGCCATCGAACACGTGG
>JBJSXS010000051.1:0-4973 GCA_046086545.1 Gemmata sp. | reverse complement strand
GCTGAAGGGTTCCCTCATGATGACGAAGACGGTGCGATCGCTGCTGCCGTTAGAAAGCAGCCGGACCAGCAAGACCAACGTAGACTTGATCAAAGGCCGTTGCCCGATAGGCTCCGAGCCCCCCGCCCGCCGGCTCACGCTGGTGTTCGGGTCGTTCGCCAGCGCGAGAATCCGGGCGTCCAGTTCGGGCAGCAGGTCGCGGGTCGCGGTGTCGCTGTCGTGCGCGCTCAGCGCGAGTTTCGCCCAGGCGAGGTGCTCGAGGTCGGTGGCCTTCGCCGCGTGCAGCCGCAGGTAGCCGACCGCCGCGTCCACGCGCGGGTGGTCGACCGCCCCCTGCACCGCGAGCAGAAGAAGGGCGGTCGGCCCGGGAATCGGCTCGGTCGAGGTGCCGAGGATCACGCGGTTGCCGTAGTTGGCCCCGCCGCTGTCGAACGCGCGGTCCAGGAGCAGTTTCAGCCCCTGCTGCACCCGCGGGTGCCGCTCCAGCCCGGCGGCGCGGAGCGCGAGGCACGCCCACGCGGTCGGCTCCACCCAGCCGAAGTTCGCCACCGCCCACGGCCACCCAACGAGCGACAGGTCGATGTCGTTCTGCATGTCGGCGGCTTCCGGGTCGTTCGGCATGGTCCGGCTCTCGACCGCCAGCAGGCGCCCGACGGTGGGCCTCACCTGCTCGGGGGTGGCCCCGAGCCCGAGCCGGGCGAACAGCGCGATCGCGGTCGTCCACGCCGCCTCGGGCCGCCCGTTGGCGAGGCAGTACCCGCCGTCCGGCTGGCGGTTGCGCTCGAGCGCCGCGAGGCCGCTGGTGATCTGTTGGGCGAACGGCTCCCGCGCGGTGCCGAACGCGAGCAGCGCGAGGCACGTGGGCTCCGGGTGGCTGGCCTTGCCGGCGTGGTAGCCGTACCCGCCGTCCGGGTTGGCGAGGGCGGCGAGGCGCGTGAGCAGTGCGTGCGATGTCGACACGGTCGAACCTCCGCGCGAGCGATGCGAATCCGGCGATACCAGTTTATGCCGCGCGGACGACCGGTCGGCCAGTAGAACAGCGGCACCGGGAGGAAGATGCCGTGCGCGTTGCTCACTTCGACTGCTTCAGCGGGATCAGCGGGGACATGGTGCTCGGGGCGGTGATCGACGCCGGCGTGCCCGCGGACGCCATCCGCGCGGCCCTCGACTCACTCGGCCTACCCATCAAGCTCGAAGTGGAGCGTGTGAAGCGGTGCGGGTTCGCCGCGACGAAGGCGACCGTCGAGGCCGCGGACCAGGAGGACTACCGGTTCCTGCCCGACGTGGAGGCGATTCTCGCGAAGGGCGCTCTCACGGCCAAGCAGCGCGAACTCGCCACGACGATTTTCCGCAAGGTGGCGGTCGCCGAGTCCACCGTTCACGGGATGCCGCTGGAGCGGGTCCACTTCCACGAGGTCGGCGCGCTGGACAGCATCGCGGACATCGTGGGCGCCGCGGTCGGCCTCGACCTGTTAGGCGTCGAGACGTTCACCAGCACCCCGGTTCCGACCGGCAGCGGCACGGTGAGGTGCGCCCACGGCCTCATGCCCGTGCCCACCCCGGGCACCGCGGAGCTACTCAAGGGGGTGCCGCTCGCGCCGTCGGTCATCAAGACGGAACTGACGACCCCCACCGGCGCGGCGATCCTCACGGCCGTCGTCGGCGAGTGGACCGCGGCGCCGGCCATGACCATCGAGCGCATCGGGCACGGCTCGGGCACCAAAGACTTCCTCGAACAGCCCAACATCCTGCGGCTCATGGTCGGCACCGCGGCGCGGGCTTTGGGCGCTGACGCCACCGGCCCGCCCGAGGAAACCGACACCGTCGCCGTGCTCGAAACGAACCTCGACGACGTTTCGCCGGAGCTGGTCGGGTACACGCAGGAGCGGCTGTTCGCGGCCGGCGCGCTGGACGTGTTCGCGGTGCCGGTCCAGATGAAGAAGAACCGGCCCGGGGTTCTCCTGAGCGTGATCTGCGAGCCGGAGAAGGGCGCCGCGCTGGAGGCCGTTCTGTTCCAGGAAACGGGCACGTTCGGCGTGCGGCGCACCGCCGCGACGCGCGCCAAGCTCCGGCGCGAGGCCGTGACGGTGCAGACCCGGTGGGGGCCGGTGAGGGCCAAGCGCGGCTGGCGCGCCGGCGTCGAGGTGCTGACGCCCGAATACGAGGACTGCGCCCGCGTGGCGCGCGAGCACAACGTCCCGCTGCGCGACGTGTACGCGGCCGTTTGGGGGTGACGCGCCTTCGCGGTCGATTCGTTCGCACCGGCTCAGCGCGGCCGCTAAGATGCCAGCGCCTGAACCCCCGAGGACGCCACATGACACGCCGGGCTTTCACCGTTGTCGCGCTGCTCGCGCTCGCCGGACTGCTTCCGACCGACGGGACCGCCGACGAGCACGACAAGCTCAAGGTCGGCCTCCAGGCCGACGGCCGCATCGTCGTGCCGACCAACCAGATTCTGAAGCCGGCGGGGGTGCAGGTGCCGTTCGCCGGGCGCCCGGTGGACCTGCTCGCCATCGAGGACGGCAAACTCATCGTCGCCAAGAACATGCGCGACCTGGTGTTCATCGACCCCGCGACCGGCAAGGTGGTGCAGACGCTGGCCCTGCCCGCGGCCGCGAAGGGCCTGTCGGGCGCCTTCAGCGCGGTCGGGCTGCTCGCGCACAACGGGCGCGTGTACGCCACCGATTCGCAGAACGCGGTTCGCGTCGCGAAGAGGAGCGCCGCCGGCAAGTACGCGTGGGACGGGGCGCTCGCCCTGAAGGCGCCCGCCACGGGCGGGGCCGCGTACCCGACCGGGATGGCACTCGCGGGCCCGGGCCGCGTGTGGGTGAGCGCGAACCGCGGGAACGAGCTCCAGCTGCTGAAACTCGATGGGGGCGAGGTCGAAGCGCGGGTTCCCGTGGGCGTCGCGCCGTACATGCCGGTCGTCGTCAAAGACAAGGTGTACGTCACCAACTGGGGCGGCGACCACCCGGGCGGGGACGACCCGACGGGCAAGAGCTCCGGCACCGCCGCGAAGATCGACCCGCGCACGAACGTCGCCAACACCGGCAGCGTGTCGGTCGTGGAGAAGGTGGCCGGCGCCTGGAAGCAAACCCGGAGCATCGCGGTCGGCGGGCACCCGTCGGGCGCGGTCGCGAGCGGGTCCGGCGAGTTGCTGTACGTCGCCAACGCGAACAGCGACACCGTCAGCGTGATCGACACCAAGGCGGACAGGGTGGTCGAAACCATCGACTGCAAGCCGGAGGCGAAGCTGCCGTTCGGCACCGGCGCCAACGCGGTCGCGCTGTCCGACGACGGCCGGACGCTGTACGTCGCCAACGGCACCGGGAACTGCGTCGCGGTGGTCACGCTGGGGGCGCTCGCGGGCGGGCCGCTCAACGAGGGGTTCCCCGCCCCGAGCCGCGTCGCAGGCCTGATCCCGACCGGGTGGTACCCGGGCGCGGTGCGCGTCGCGGCCGGCGGCACGCGGCTGTTCGTCGCGAACGTGAAGGGGCACGGCGCGCTACAGACCCGCAAGACCGACCCGAAGGCGAAAAAGCCCGACGGCAAGGAGGACGACCCCGCCGAACCCGGCAAGAAGGGCCGCAACTCGCACGACCACCTCGGCACGGTGTCACTCATCGACGTGCCCGGCGCCGAGGGGCTGAAGAAGCTCACGGAAACGGTGAACGCGAACAACCGACTCGCGTACTCGCTCGCGGGGATGGAGCGGCCGCGGGCCGGCGCCAAGCCGGTACCCGTGCCCGAGCGCCACGGCGAGCCGTCCGTCTTCGAGCACGTCATCTACGTGATCAAGGAGAACCGCACTTACGATCAGGTGTTCGGTGACGTGAAGGAGGGCAACGGCGACGCGTCGCTGTGCATCTTCGGCGAGGACGTGACGCCGAACCACCACAAGCTCGCGCGCGAGTTCGTGCTGCTCGACAACTTCTACTGCTCGGGCGTTCTGTCCGCCGACGGGCACTCGTGGGCCAACGCCGCCTACGCGACGGACTACCTCGAGAAGCAGTTCGGGCAGTTCACCCGCAGTTACCCCTACGAGGGCAGCGACCCGCTCGCGTTCCCGACCTCGGGGTTCCTGTGGGACAACGCGCTCGGCAAGAACAAGTCCTTCCGCAACTACGGCGAGTTCGTGAAGTCGGCTTACGAGCCCAAGGGGGCGAAGTGGGCCGACGTGTACGCGGACTACACCAACGGCACCAAGAAGGTGAAGATCACCGCGACGCCCAACATGCGGTCGCTCGACCGGTACAGCCACCCGAACTTCCCGGGGTTCCCGCTCACCACGCCCGACGTGTACCGCGCGAAGCTGTTCATCGACGAGCTGAAAGAGTTCGAAAAGAAGGGCGCGTTCCCGAACCTCACCTACCTGTTCCTGCCGGCGGACCACACCAACGGCACGCGCCCCGACTCGCCCACACCCCGCGCGATGGTGGCGGACAACGACCTCGCGCTCGGCATGGTGGTCGAGGCCGTCAGCAAGAGCAAGTTCTGGGCAAAGACGTGCATCGTGGTGACCGAGGACGACCCGCAGAACGGGTTCGACCACGTGGACGGGCACCGCACCGTCGGGCTGGTGGTCTCGCCGTACACGAAGCGCAAAGCGGTCGATTCGACGTGCTACAACCAAACCGGCATGGTGAAGACCATCGAGTTGATCCTCGGGCTCCCGCCGATGACGCAACTCGACCTCAGCGCGACGCCGATGCGCGGGTGCTTCACCGACAAGGCCGATCTCGCGCCGTACACGGCGGTCAAGAACAAGATCGCGCTCGACGAGATGAACAAGCCGGTTGAGAAGCTCACCGGGCAGGCGCGCGAGTACGCACTCAAGTCGCTGGCGCTCGACTTCGATGAGGAGGACAAGGCGGACGAGGACGCGCTCAACCGCATCCTGTGGTTCAGCGTGAAAGGCGCGGTCCCCTACCCCGGTGACAAATAAGTGGGTAGGCAACAACTCGCTGTACGTC
>JBJSXS010000050.1:0-2334 GCA_046086545.1 Gemmata sp. | reverse complement strand
CAAGTGGGCGGGCCACGAGATCAACGCGGCGACCTTCGTGAAGCCGGACCGCACCATGCACGCCATCGGCGGCTAGGAGCTGCTCCCCCGGAGGGGTCCGCGCGGCTGGCCGCCGGGGGAGCAGCTCCTAGCCGCCGATGGCGTGCATGGTGCGGTCCGGCTTCACGAAGGTCGCCGCGTTGATCTCGTGGCCCGCCCACTTGGCCCACACGCTCCGCCTGAGCGCGTCCTGCAGTGCCTCCTCATGAACGACCGGGGCGCGGAGCAGCCCCTTCACGTCCGTTTCATCGAGGGCGAACAGGCAATTCCGCAACTTGCCGTCCGCGGTCAGCCTGACGCGGTTGCATTGGGCACAGAACGGCCGCGACACCGACGCGATGACCCCCACGGTGCCGCCGCCCGGGTACGTGTAGTCGAGCGCCGGGGCCGACGGGTCCGTGCCCGCCGGTGCCAGCGCGCCCACCTCCCGGCCGATCGCGTCCAGAATCTCGCGGGCGAAGAAGACCTTGTCGCGCTCCCAGGGCTCCGCCCCGATCGGCATGTACTCGATGAACCGCAGCTCGAAGCCGTTGTCGCGGCAGTACCGTGCGAGCGGCACCACGTCGTGTTCGGCGAACCCGCGCACCGCGACCGCGTTCACCTTGATCGGCGCGAACCCGACGCGCCGGGCGGCCTCCAACCCCGCGAGCACCCGCTCCACACCGTCGCGCCGGGTCAGCTGCCGGAACCGCCCGGGGTCCAGCGTGTCCAGCGACACGTTGAGCCGGCGCAGCCCCGCGGCGAACAGCTCCTGTGCTTGCGCCTCTAACAGGATGCCGTTGGTGGTCAGCCCAATGTCCGCGATGCCGGGCACCCGGACAAGCATCTTTACGAGCTCGTGCAACTCTTTCCGCATCAGCGGCTCGCCGCCGGTGAGCCGCACCTTGTTCACGCCCAGCCCCGCCGCGGCCCGCACGAACGCGGTGATCTCCTCGAACGTGAGCAGCTCGGCCCGGTCCCGGAACGCGACGTCTTCGGGCATGCAGTAGGTGCAGCGCAGGTTGCACCGGTCCGTGACCGACACCCGCAGGTTGTTGTGGGTCCGACCGAAGCGGTCGATCAGGGCCGGGGGCCGGGGGCCGGGGGGCGAGGGCGGACCCGGGGCCGAGGGACGCGTTTCGAGCATCCCCAGCGGCCGCCGCGCCCCGTTTCCCGCTTCATCCCTTCTCAAGAGTTCCACACCTTGATCGCCGGTTCCGCGAGGTTGTGGTGGTTGAAGCTCAACACGCTGAGGGTCGCGGTGCTCAGCAGCATCGAGGTGCCCAGCGCGATGGGGTACTCGATCCACCGGGTCGCGATCACGCGCAGGATGTGCCCGTGGGCGAAGCAGATCACGTTCCCGCTGAGCCCCTTGAGCTTCTTCACCAGCCGGTCCACGCGGGCGGTCACTTGCTCGGGCGACTCGCCGCCCGGGGCGCCGTCGCGGAACAGGTTCCAGCCCGGGCGCCGCACCGCGATCTCGGCGCTCTTGAGCCCCTCGAAGTCGCCGTAGTCCCATTCGAGCAGGTCCGGGTCCACGACCGGGCCGAACCCGGCCAGTTCCGCCGTCCGCCGCGCGCGCGTCAGCGGGCTGCAGAACAGGTGGTCGAAGGTGATCCCTTTGAGGCGCTCGCCCAGCTTGCGCGCGGACTCCTCGCCGGGGCCGGTCAGCGGCAGGTCGGTGCGGCCGGTGTGCTGGCCGGACTTGGACCACTCGGTCTCGCCGTGGCGCGCGAGGTACACGGTGGGCAGGGCGGTACTCATGGTGCTCCGGGTTTGGCTGACTGGTGGACCCACTCCGCGGTTCCGTCCGGGCCGTTCTCCTTCTTCCAGATCGGCACGAGCTCTTTCAGCGCGTCGATGGCGTAGCGGCACGCCTCGAACGCGTCGCCGCGGTGCGGGCAGCTGACCGCGACCGCGACGCTCACCTCGCTCACCTCCAGGCGGCCGAGCCGGTGAACCATCGCGAGCCCACCGACCGGCCACCGCTTCCGCACCTCCTGTTCGATCCCGCCGAGCTTCTTCTCCGCCATCGGCGCGTACGCTTCGTACTCCAGGAACGCCGTGACCTGGTCGCCGGTGAGGTCGCGGACGGTGCCGAGGAACAGCACCACCGCGCCGCAGTGCGGGGACCGGGCGCTTTCCGTCAGAGCAGCATAATCGATCGGGTCGCGGGTGAGCCGGAACATGGAGCCAGTATACCCTCAACCGCCGCTGACAGGTGGAATGATCGCCACTTCGTCGGCGGCGGTGACGACGCGCCCGTCCTCCGCGGTGTCGTGGTTGACGGCGACCGCCGAGCGCGCGAGCAGGGGG
>JBJSXS010000049.1:0-8384 GCA_046086545.1 Gemmata sp. | reverse complement strand
CGAAGGAAATGTGCGGGCACGGCAACTGGCTTTCGTGGCTGAAAGCGAACGTCCCGTTCAGTAGGCAGCAGGCGAACAACTACATGAACCTCGCCAAATTGCCAGTAACTGGCAATTTGGAAGACCAGTGGCGGGTCATCCTCGGGAACGCGGAACAGCCGGACGTGGGCGAGCAGTCGGCGGTAACCAGCGAACCGGCGCGTGAGGAGTCGGACCACGCGCGGGAGATCGCGGTACATGCGACTCGCCAAATGCGAAGTTACTTCGCATTTGGAGGATGCTTGGCAAGTCATCCTGGGCAACGCCGACGAGGTGCCCGCGGATGAACCGGCGGGTGAGGGGCACGGCGGCTATCGAGCCGCGAGTCGCGCGGGCGGGCAGCAGGACTACACTATCCGCCTACGCGCCCCGTACCGCCCGGTCCGAGGTGCCGCCGCCGCGCCCGTCTCGAGGACTGCTTATGCCGCCGCCCCTGATCGGCAAGTACGCGGCGCCCGCGGTCCGGCGTGGCCCCGGGATCGAGCGGTGCTGCGGCTGCCCGCGCGAACAGGTGCGAACCCCTGCGGGTGTGTGGGGCGTCGCGGCGGTCGGTTCGGGGTGATCCCGGACCGACCGTCCGCGTTTTGGTGGACCCCGCGCCAAATGCGATGGCTTGCCCCTTCCTTGCGTTCGGGGCGCCCCGCTGACTGATTTCCCGTATGGGCGCCCGTACACGTCTCCTGCGCAACGCCATTGCAAGCGCCGCGAGCCGACGAAGGGCCAACGTGCCGTTCAGCCACAAACACGCCATGCGATACATGCAGCTCGCCAAAGTTGACACCGTGTCAACTTTGGAGGACGCATGGGCAGTCATCACCGGTCGCGCCGACGAGCCGGACGAGGTGCTCGCGGCGAAGGAGATGTGCGGGCACGGCAACTGGCTTTCGTGGCTGAAAGCGTACGTCCCGTTCAGCCAACAGCATGCGTGTCGGTACATGGCGCTCGCGAAAACGAACACGGTGAGTGATTTGGAAGGTGCTTGGCGGGTCATTACCGGTCGCGCCGACAAGCCGGACGAGGTGCTCGCGGGCGCGCGCGTCAGCGGTCACCGCTTTTGCTCGGCGTGGGGGTCGATGGTCACGAGCTTGTAGTCGGGCGAGCAGCAGCACCGCCCACCGCTGAGTTGCGGACATCCGTCGTCGTGGACGACCTGAAGGGTGCTCACGCTGCCGGGCTTCAGCCCCGCTGCCAGGGCGAGCGCTTCGAGGAACCACGCGGGCGGGGTCGGGTCGGGGTTTGGCATTTGGTCTTTTCCTGAAGGATAGAGTTATCGCGCCCGCACACGGAACAACACGCATCGCGTGCGAGAACCAAAAAACCAAGTTCCTACAACTACCGATGTGCCAGAGGGTTGCGGCTCCGTTCGGTCCTCCGGAATTTGGCCGGGTGTCATAACCGAATTTGGCTTTTTCGGGACCGACCAAATTTCTCGGGGCCAGTTTTTCACCCACCGGCGGGTGCTAGTGCGGCCCGGTAAAGCCCGCCCTCTTCGACCACATGCCCCGCGGCGATGTGGTGTCGCAAAGCCGCCGCGGTTCGGTCCTCGCCGTATCCGGACAGTTCGTCGAGGCGCTTTAATGTGAGCGGGCCGTTCCGATCCAGGATGAGCAAGACCTCGCCTGACCACCCGGGCACCGCAGAAGAGCCCCTGGTCCCCTGAGAGCCCGCGGGCTCGTCGCTCGGCGTGCTGCGGAGCAGCTCCTCCACGAACGCGGCATCGAGCACCACGGCGCTTTGCCCGTGCGGGCGCTCGGCGCGATCGGCCGCCCCCACGCCGTACCGCACGGCACGGCGGGTAAAAATGTTCGAGGTCAACTGGCACAGCCGACGATCGGCTTTGACCTGAGCGAACAGCTCGTGCCGGACCGCCACTTGGACTACCAGCTCGCCGCCGTCGCCGTGCCCGACCTTGCACCAGCAGCGGTAACTACGGATGGACCGCCACGGTCCCGACTTGGCGAACTTCTCACACCAGTCGATCAGGCTGCGGCGCTCCACCTGCGTGACGTCGCTCTTGCCGATCACGTCGCCCAGCGCCACTTGCGAGAGCAGCGCGTCCCGCACCAGGCGGCGGAACTCGTCGCGCGCGGCCGCGCTCCCGCCCAGGTCGGCGGCGTCCTCGTCCGGCAGCGAGCGCAGCAGGTCGCCCCACGCGACCTTCGCCCACGTCTTGAAGAACCCCGGCAGCGCGGACCGCTTCACCTCGGCGTTCTTGCCGGCGTATCGCGGCGCGTCGGCGGCCTTAGACAGCAGCTCAATTAGCTCCGAGTCGCACAGGACGCACGCCTCGCCCATCGGCGTGACGGTGCCGTCGGCGCCGCAGATCGCGGTCCCGCGCTTGAACACCGGTGCGTACCGGTCGCGAAAATGGTCGAGGATGATCGCGGCCCCGGTGCGCTCCTGGTCGCCGGTCGCGCCCGCGCCGCTCATCTTCACCTTCGGGGTCTCGGCCCAGCCGAGTTCGACCTTCAGCGCCGCCGCCAGCTTCGCCATCGCGGGCGTGTCCGTGGCGCCGTAGTCCAGCAGACAGCGGAGGTGCACCGGGTTCAGCGCCGCGCCGACCGGCAGCCCCGCGTTGGGCGAGAAGTTGTAGGTGAGCGGCACGCCGCCGACCATCGCCACGTTTAACGAAGCGCCGCTCTCCTTGCCCGCGCGGGTAAAGTCGGCCCGGTTGGCGGTGCGACTAATGAGCGTGTGTCCGGCGCGCTGCAGCCATGCGACCACGTCGTCCAACTGCACACGGGAAACCCACGCCGCAAACACGTCGGGGCGGTCGCTCGTTTGCGGCGGCGCGCCTTTGCCGTTCGCGTACGCCGGAACGGGCTCGGGCTCGGGCTCGCGCGGTAGGGCCGCGGCCGGAATCAGCTCGGGCGCGTCGCCCTCGAGGGCGAGCAGGTGCGCGACCGCGTGCTCGCCCTCGAGCCAGTTCGTGCCGTCGAACACCCGCGCCCACTCGTCGCGCTTGTGGTGCCGGCCGACGAGCCGCAGCCAGTTTCCGAACCCGTCTTCCTTCACTGCGGCTCGCTTTGGAAAGCTCTCCACCGCAGAGGGGAACTTGAACTCGGAGGCGTCGCATACGAGCCACCGCCCGAACGAGTGCAGCACCGCGCCGGGCACGTCCGAAGCGAACAGCACCTCGAGGTGAAACGAACCGCCGCCCCAGGTGCTCAGTAGCGGGCGAAAGCCCAACGCCGCGAGGTTGTAGTAGATGTGCTCCGCGTACTTGCGGTTCCGCTCGAACACCGCCTCCGTCTGCTCCTCGGCGCTGTGGGCGTCGATGTCCGCGGCGGCAACGCGACCGACGGATGTGCCCGGCGCCAGGTGGTGGTAGCCGATCACGGCCTCAAACGACTCGGCCTCAAAGTGCGTTTTGAGCAGCGCCGGTGTGACGACCGAGTCCTGCGTGCCCCTGCGGGGCATGGTGAGTGTCCACAGTTCGTCGCGTTTGCGAATGTACCCACCGTAGCGGTCGCGGCGCACGAAGAACCGCGCGAGCGCCCAGTCGGCCAGTTCGTCGGCGCGTGCGCTCCAGGCTGCGGCTGTATCGCTCACGCGGCACCTCCTTTCACGTCGCCGAACCCGCGCCCGGTGACCGAGCTGCACAGCCGGCGCAACTCGTTCCGCGAGAACGCCACCACCGCGCCCGCAGCGGTCGCGGGGTCGTCGCCAAACTGGGCTAGCAGGGCCCGCTCGTGCGACCAAACCACGAGCGGCAGCCGGACGGCGGCGGTGTCGCCGTTTGGGGCGTCGAATTCGTGGTCGGGGTCCAGCACAATGTCGAGTTCAAGGAACCGCTTCGCCAGCAGCCGCAGGGCGGGCGCGGGCGCGCAGTCGGCCAGCCAGAGCACGTACTCGACCGGCACCTCGCCGAGCGCCGAGCCGCGGTACTTACCAAACGTCAGCCGGTACTCGCTCGCCGGCGATAGCGCGATGTGCGGCTCGCGCGGGGCACGAGCCCCGAAACGGTGCTGCTTGTAAGCGACGGACAAATGAGCCCTTTCTCTTTGGTCCATGTGCAGCTCGCCGGTCGGGCCGGCGGGGGGTGGGTTAGTTGAAAATGTTCAAGCGGCGCGACGGCGACCGCACTTGCCGCTTCACCGAACGTCAACAACCGCGCAGCGGCCCTCGAGCGCCAGACGCTTGAGCCGCTCAGCGAGCCGAGCGTTCTGGGTTTTAGCCGCAGCTGCTAAAAGCACCGCCGCGAATGCCAGGGCGGGCGAGTCGCTCGCGCGTCCTGTTGGGGGCGACATGGCAGGTTTCGGGCGAGCGACTCTTCGCGATCGCGGCCGCCGGCGGCGCTTGGGCCCATCAGCGGACTCGGACTCCGCCATGTCGCTAGGCGTTAATGTGTTCAAAAGTGTGCCTCCGCGCATCTCAAGTCGTACATCGGGCGGTGCAACCGCACTCAGATCTTGGCGCTCGCGTCCGCGTTGAGTTCGGCGAGAAACGCCGTCAGGTCGGCCGGGGCGACGAAGTAGGACGAGCCGACGCGCGTCGCGCGCAGCCTCACGCGCCGCTTGTCGGCGGCGACCGCGCCAACGCGAACCCACCGGCCGACCGTCGTCGCAGTTGGGTTGCCGCCTGTGCGGCCGGGCAGCATCGTGGCCGCTTGTTTCACCGTCATCAGTCCGGCAGTAGTGCCGATGTCGCTCATTGCGGGCTCCGGGGTGCTAAGCCAATCCGCCGCTAGTGCGGCGCCCACCTATTTCTCGCGGAGGGCGTCCGTGTCCTATAAAAGTTTTCAAAAACTCGAAAAATCCATCACGTCCGCTGCATCTGCAACCGGGCAATGTCTTTGCGTCGAAGAAAAAAAAACAGCACATCGCCCCCACGCATAAGTGGGGGCGATGTGCTGTTGCGATCAGCCTCGCATGCCCGCGGTGGCCGCCGCGGCCCGGAGCGCGGCGCCCAGGTCCGGGAAGTTGTCGCCCACGTCGGGCCGGACCACGTCGAACGCGTGCCGCTCGGCCGCCTTGAGCGCGACGAGCACGCGGTCCAGTACCGCGCGGTCGATCGCCAGCGCGCCCAATGTCGCCTCGAAGCCCACGCCGTCTCGCTCGAGCAGCGCCTGCACCCGCCGCACCTCCGCGACCAGCCCCGTCACCTGGAGCCGCAGCACGGCCGCCCAGTGCACCGCGCTCGCCTCCGCGGTCGCGAGCGCGGTCGGCTGCCACTCGGCCCGCCGCACCGGTCCCGTCGCACGCGCCCTCGTCGCCCCGCCCTTCGACCCCGAGGCCCGGGCGGGCGTGCGAGTCTTCGCCTTCGGCTTGCCGCCGGCGCTCGGGGCGGTCGTCGTGTCGGTCATGGAAACTCCTTGCACCTGTGCTCATGGGTGAGCCGGCCCGAAGTGGAACCGGCTTTCGGTCACTAAAACGGGATCTCGTCGGCCAACTCGGCCCGCGCCCGCTGGATCAGCTCCTCGCCCCACTCCACGCGGTCGCGGCGGCCGTCGAGGTAGCCGCGGGCGAACTGGAACCGCTCGCGGGCGCTCAGGTCGCGCCCGATGCCGCTGGCGATGCTCGCGACCGCGACCACCCAGAGCGTGCGGTCGAACCCGCAGGTGTTTCCGATCTCGTACTCGCTCCCGCAGGAGTCGCGCTCGGCCGCGGTCATCGGTTGCCCCCGTTCGCGTTTCACTCGTCGCCACAGGAGCTGAGCATACTGTCACCATGTCGCCATGTCAACAACATGACATTGGTGATTGCGGAGCTTGTCTCCACTGGATATGATGTGTCAAGGTGACGAGGGAATCTTCTTGCCTTTTTCGCCGGGGAGTTGGTATGGAAGTGATCATGGCACGAATCCGGGTAACCATCGACACTGAGGACGTCTACAAGCGCGCGTTCAACGCCGCGGCGAACCTCGCTGGGATGAGTATTCAAGAGTTGTTCGAGCAGTGGGTGCGCGAGAACTGCGCCGACGAACTTGAACGCGCGCAGGCGTCCATCGACCGAGAGGCACAGAGGGCGGCCGGTGATGAGACGAGACCGAAGAAGCCGAAGGGGATGAAGTAACGCGTCTCGGCCGGACCGCGAGCAGTTCACTTCCGAGGCTTACGGATGTCGCGCCTCGTTCGCGTGCCCGGCGTGAACCTTGTGGTCGCGTGCGGTCCACTATATTCGCCGAGCGGGGTTTCGATGGCGACTACTCGCTACGTGCGTCTGCGTCCGTTCACTCCGACGAACACCGTGTTTGTTGACACGCCCGCCGCGGTTGCAATCGCCCCGTAGCTCATCCCGTTCGCGCGCATCTTCCTCCACTCCGCGTTCCGCTTCACGGCCGCCGCCCGGCGCCCCGCAGCGGCCTTGCTCCGAATGACCCGCTCGTTCCGCGACGGCACCAGCGCGTCTAGTTCGGCCGGCCCGATCGCGTCCAGCATCGCCTCGAGGGCCCTCGCATCGCTCGCGTCACGCAAGTCGAACTGCCCCGCGCCGCCCACGTCGGTCAGTTGCAACACGCGCACCACCGCGGGGTGCTGTACCTGCGCCTTCGTGGTGACGCGCCGGCGGAACGCGATCACAAAGTCTTGCCACCGCTCGCCCGCGTCGCCCGCGAACAGCACCTGGGCGTATGCCAGCCGCGGCCCCGGTCCGGGCATAAACAAGCACCACACAGATTTAACCATCCGCCGCAAAACGCCGCGCAGCTTGATTCTCGCGGCCTGTGGGTCCGGCGCCGCGTCAATCGCGGCGCGCACGCTCCGAAACTCCCCCCACGCCTCGGCCGTCGGTGAGACGGCCCGGGCCCGGGCCGCCGCGAGCAACTCCCCGCACTCGCGCCGCTCGGCGTCCAGTTCGCGCACTAGGTCAAGCAGCATGTCCACCTCGTCTTCGGTGCGGAGCCGCGACTTGATGCGCGCGAGCCGGGTATCTATGTCGGTCTGCCGGGCTTCGAGCGTAACGACCTCGTCGGTGGCGCCGTCTGCGGTGGGCAGCACCGCTCGCGGGTCCACGCGGTCCAGCCAGTCGAGCAGCGAGCCCTCGAACACGTCGAGCGGGAACCCGATGTGTCGGGCGCGGCGCTCCAGCGCCGCGTAGGGCACGATGTACGGTCGCTTTACCCCGTTGCGCTGGTACTGCATCAGGTGCAGGCGGCCGCGACTCCGCGCGTCCCACAGCAGCCCCGCGAACACGTTCACAATCTGCTTGCCCGGGCGCCCGGACTTGCCGCGCCGTGCCTGTGTAGCGGCCTGCGCCGCATAGTACGTGTCGGCGTCGATCACCGCGGGGTAGTAGTCCGCGATGGGCGAGCCGACGGCCTTGCGCGGCTGGGAGTCGCTCCGTCGGGTGCGTGGGGTGTACTCGCCAAACGTCGCGCGGCTCCGCAGAAGGGCCCTGATGTAGGACGTGCCCCACTGCTGGCGCGAGATCGGCGGCACGTTCTCGCTATTGAAAATCTTCACGATGGACCGCGCGCCGTGGCCGTCTATCGTGAGCCGAAACACCCGCCGAATCGTCTCCGCCGCGCGGGGGATGATCGCGTATTTCGCCCCGGCGCCCGTGCCCTCAACGCGAAGCCACGCCGGACAGGATCGACTCATTACCGCGCCCGCCTCGCGGGCCTTCTTGCGCTTCTCGGCCCAAACCTCGGTCATCCGCCGCGACTTGTTCGCGCTCTCGCTGTGCCCGCGGCTCATCTCCAGCACGGCCCGCATCACGTCCATCGAATCGGACTTGTCGGTGTACACCGACTCCGGGTCCAGTTGCACGATGCGGACCCCGGCCAGCAGGATACCGCTAAACAAGTTAACCGCAGCTACCGTGTCCTCGCGACTTAGCCTGTCGAGGTTCTCAACGACGAGCAGAGAGCCGCGCGCGATCTTGCCTTGTCGCACCAGTTCGAGAAACCCGGCCAGCGCGTGCCGGTCCGGGTTCTTGCGGTGCTCGCCGGTGAAAGCGCTTACGCCCTCGTCGCGCATCGAAAGGGATGAGTCGTAGTGAACGCCGTTTCGCTCGCACCATGCTTCCGTCATGCTCGTTTGTCGGCGCGTGCTGTCGCCCTTCGCCTGCTCGGGCGAGCTGAAACGCAGATAGCTGTACGCGATGACATCGGGCTCGGGCTTGAACGGCTTGGACATGACGCGGACGCCCCCGAACGGTGAGAGTTCGGGAAATGTACGCTATGTGCGAAATGTGTCAACCTGTGGTCATGAAGTACCCACTCGCACTGTGGGCGCTGTCGTTGGTCTGGCAGGCGCGGAGGATTGCGATCTTATCCGTAATGCGACTCGTCTTCACCATCGTCTCGCCGACAATGAGGCCCGGTGTCGCGGTCCGGATCACCCCCATGTCGCCGCGCGCTTCTGCCGGCGCGTCCGGCTTCGGATCCCAAGTCTCCTGTTGCGG
>JBJSXS010000048.1:0-3912 GCA_046086545.1 Gemmata sp. | reverse complement strand
ACGGGTTCTTTCACCTCCCGCCCGTCGGGGAGGAGCAAACCATCCCGCCCTTGCCCGCCGAATCCCAGCGTTTCGCGGTGCGGCACAACCACGCCGTTACCCTGGAGGACGACTTCAGCTACTACCAGCGCCGCGGGCAGTCGTGGCAGGTGGTGGGCGTCGATCTGAAGAAGGGCAAGCTCGACGTCGCCCCGACCGGGAAACTCGTGACGGACGGGATCGCCGAGAAGGCGACCTTCGACATCGACCCCGTCACGCGGGTGTGGAAGGACCGCCGGCTCGTGCATCTGACGGACCTCGGCGTCGGGCAAGTAGTGCGGTTCAACCTCGGCTGGTCGCAAGGCTCGCGCGATAAGGAGTTCACCGTTGCGGACGTCTGGCTCGACGACGCGAGCCGCGCGTTCGCCACCGAGTTGCAGCGCCGCCGCCACGTGCGCTACCAGCAACAGCGCTGGGTTCCGGGCTGGATCGACAGCGTCGAGTTGTTCGACTTCGGCGGCGCGGAAATCACGATCACGCTGTTCGGCGACATGGACCCGTCTCTGTACGCCGACCTGAAGGCTACACGGGACACCGGGTTCTGGGTCGCGACGGCCGAGAGCACGCTGCGCACCTGGTTCCACCGCGGCGACCGCAAGGTCGGCAAGGTGCTGGACTGGAAAGAGACTGCGAACCCGCCGCCGGGCAGCAGCGGCATTCAGATCAAGTTGAAGTTCGCCGAGGTGCTGGAGGGCTACCGCCCCGGGCGGTGCGTGCGGGTGAAGTGCGAGCGGTGGGCGTTCGTCACGATGCCCCCCGAGGAGCGAGTGAAATCGCTCGACGACCTGAAACGATCGGCGACACTCACACTGCCCTGAGCGGCAGGTTTCGGAGGCACACGATGCGAACTCGCTTCCTCTTCTCGTCCCTCCTCACCGCGTGCGCGTTCGGCTCGCCGCCCGCCGGTGCCGACGAACCGAAGTCGCTGGTGGAACCGGGGGCTAAGGTCAAGAAGCTCGCCGGCGATATGAAGTTCACCGAGGGGCCGGTCTGGGTGGCCGCGGACAAGAAGTTGATCTTCTCCGACATCCCGAACAGCAAACTCATGCAGTGGAAGGAGGGCGACGGGCTGTCCGTCTACCGCGCGAGCGAACAGGCCAACGGCAACATCCTCGACCTCGAGGGGCGACTCGTCTCCTGCCAGCACAAGGCGCGGAACCTCGTGCGCACCGAGAGGGACGGAAAGGTGACCGTGCTCGCGGACCGGTTCGACGGCAAGCGGTTCAACTCGCCGAACGACGTCGCGGTGCGGTCGGACGGAACGCTGTGGTTCACCGACCCGCCGTGGGGCTTGACCGAGAAGGGCGAACTGCCCGGCCACTTCGTGTTCAAACTCGACCCGAAGACGGGCAAGGTCGAAGCGGTCATCAAGGACCTCGCGATGCCCAACGGGATCGTCTTCTCGCCCGACGAGTCGCGCCTCTACGTCGCGGACACCGGCGGCAACGCGCGGCACCCGGACCCGGCCTTCCACAAGCTGCCGGCCGGGGTTCACTGCTACGAGGTGGGCAAGGACGGCGTACTCGGGAAGAAGCTGTTCACGATCCCCGAGGGCAGCGACGGCATGAAGGTGGACGCCAAGGGGAATCTCTACACGACGCACGGCAAGGTGAAGATCTACGACCCGACCGGTAAGCTGTTGGAACAGATCGACGTGCCGGAAGGCCCGGCCAACCTGTGCTTCGGTGGGGACGATTTCAAGACCTTGTTCATCACCGCCCGCACGTCGCTCTACAGCGTGCGGATGGTGATCCCGGGCGTGAAGCCGGGCGGCACGAAGTAGTATCGCGGGGCCGGCTCAACACGGGGGCATCGTCATGCGGCTGGTCGGACTCGTGCTTTGCGGCGTGGTGCTTCTCGGGACGCCCGGCGCGCTCCTCGCCGGGCAACCGGCGCCGCGCTACTACCTCATCGGCAACTCGCTGACGTGGGACACCGTCCCGGAGCGGCTCGACGGGACCGTGCAGTGGCACGTCGATTGCGGCGTGTCGCTGCCGCACATCTTCGCGAAGCCCGAGGGGCCGTGCGTGAAGTCCTCGACCCCTTGGCCGAAGGCGCTGAAGGAGAACCGGTACGACGTGGTCGCGGTCCAACCGCACTACGGCTCGACCCTCGCGCAGGACGTCGAGGTCATCTCCGCCTGGATGAAGCTGCAGCCGAAGGCCGTGTTCGTCGTGCACTCCGGGTGGGCGTTCCACGCGCAGCGTGCGGGCGAGTTCGCGAGCCTCGCGACGCCGGACCAGATGGCGCACAGCCCGACCTACCTCCGGGCGCTGGTCGCCGAACTCCGCCGGTCGCACCCCGGGCGCGAGATCCGACAGACCCTCGCGCAGAACCTGCTCGCGCAGGTCGCCGACGACATCGACGCCGGGCGCGCGCCGCTCAAATCGGTCGCGGAGTTGTACCGCGATCCGATCCACATGACGAACGACCACGGCAAGTACCTGATGCACAACGCCATGCGGCGGGCGCTCGGGCAACCGCTCTCCGCGGCCGGGTTCGACAAGCTCAAGCCGGAGGTGAAAGAGTACCTCGACGGCGTACTGGCGCTGCTGACGACGACACCGGAAGACCAGGCCGTTCTCCAGCGGTTGCTGTCGGGCGCGGAAACCGGCGACCGCGCAGCACTCGCCGCGAAGATATCCGACAAGTCCCTGCGCGCCCGGTTCACTGCTCTGTTGCCCGACATCGAGCGGGCCGTCAAGACGCGCCGCGGCGTGCCCGCGCTGGAAGCCCCGATCGAGGAGGCCGGGGGGAAACTGATCTGCACGCCCGGGGCGCCGCAGTGGGTGTACCTCGCGACCGGCGATCGCGGGACGGAGGTTTTCGACGTGCCGACCGGGGTCGACATGTACAACGGCAACAACCCGCTCAAGGGCAAGGGCGGGCGCAACGAGAAGGTCACCGACGCGTGGGTGGAGCACCTCGCCGGGATCGCCACGCTCCGCCGGGTCGATCTCGCGAACTGTGCGGTCAAGGGCGACGGGCTGCGGCACATCGGCAAGTTGGCCGATCTCCGCGAAGTGAACCTCACGCTCACGCCGGTCACCGACGACGCACTGCGGCACCTCGCGGACTTGACCGAGCTGCGGGTACTCGGACTCGCTTCGACGCAATGCACCGGCACCGGGTTCGCGCACCTTAAGGGGCTGAAGAAGCTGGAGAGCGTGAACTTCCACTTCACGCCGCTCAACGACGACGGGCTGCGCGCGATCTCGCAGGTCCCGGTCTCCGGACGGCTGTGGTTCGCACACACCCGGTTCACCGACGCCGGCGCCGCGAGCCTGAGTAGCCTTACGCAACTGAAGCGGTGCGGCATCGGTAGCACGGACAAGGCGAGTTCCGGCGAAGCGGTCGCCGCGCTGGTGAAGTTGCCGCTCGAAGAGTTGTCACTCCTCGACAATCAGGCGACGCCCGTTGGCCTCAGCCATGCGGCTAAGATCGCGACCCTCCGCCGGCTCGATGTCTCACACGCGCCGACCGTCGGGGACGAGTCGCTCCGTGCGGTGGCCGCGATACCCGCTCTGGAGGAGTTCAAACTCGGGAGCGCGAAGGTCACCGACGATGGGCTGATGGAACTGGCTGCCTGCAAGTCGCTCAAGCGGCTGTCGCTCAGCGGGTTGAAGGGGGTCACGCCCGCCGGCGTCGAGCGCCTCCGCAAGGCCCGCCCCGAGATGCAGGTTGATGTGAAGTAGGCGCGGCGTCCCGTCCCCAGATCTACGGTCGCTCATCATGAACCGTTACGCCGCGATTCTCGCGACCCTGCTGGCCGGGCACGCGACCGGTACGGCCCGCGCCGCGGAGCCGGACGGGTACGAAACCGTCGCGCTGCCGTTCTTCAAGGCGCACTGCCTCCGGTGCCACGACGGCAAG
>JBJSXS010000047.1:0-2214 GCA_046086545.1 Gemmata sp. | reverse complement strand
ACGCGTGGGCCGCCGTCGAACGGCGGGACGTTCGCGGGGTCGAACAGGACGTGGTGGGGGACAGCGTTCCCGTTGGCGTAGGCGGCGCGGCGGGTGAACGGTCGCCCGGCCCGTTTGGCCTCGGCGTGTGCCCACCGCCCGACCGCGACCAGTTCGGCGTCCGCGGGCCGTGGCTTCCCCTTCGGCGGCATCTCGCCGTTGGCGAGCTTCTCGACCACCATCGCCCAGCGGGCCCCACTGGTGGTCGACTTCATGTCCGGGTCAAGGGTGGTCAGGTCGAGATCGCCCTCGGCTTTCTTCGGGCCGTGGCACGAGGCGCAGTGCTTCGCCAGGAACGGGGTGACGGACTTGTCGTACTCGGTCTTGCTCTCGGCGACCGTGGCGAACTTGACGTCGGCCGGCTCCGCGGCACCGGCGACGACACCGACGAGGGTGGAGAGCAGCGGCGGGATGAGCAGC
Source organism: Gemmata sp. (assembly GCA_046086545.1). GTDB lineage: Bacteria > Planctomycetota > Planctomycetia > Gemmatales > Gemmataceae > Gemmata. The sequence continues at coordinate 1,755 of JBJSXS010000047.1, read as the reverse complement.
ACGCAGCGGGGCATGTCCGAACGACTCCGCGGGCGGATTTTCTCACCGAACCCCGCTCCCCACGGGGCGCAGACAAAAGCCTGTGATTGTTTTGCTCCCCCGGATTGTCTGGTGTACGCTCCGGGCGGGATTCGCTTTTGCCGACACGGTTCGGAATCGAACCGCCCGCCCGCGCCGCCCCTCCTGCCGCCCGAGTTCGCCATGCTCTCACGCGCCGCCTCACCCCTTCGCCTCGTGTTCTGCGCCTTGCCGCTGCTCGGAACGAGCGCGGGGTCCGCTGCCGCCGAGCCGGTCAGTTTCAACGCCGAGGTGGTCCCCGCGCTCACGAAACTTGGGTGCAACAGCGGCGGGTGCCACGGCAAGGCCGAGGGGCAGAACGGGTTCAAGCTGTCGCTGTTCGGGTTCGAGCCGGCCGACGACTACGAGTACATCGTCAAGGAGGCGCGGGGCCGCCGGGTGTTCGCCGCCGCCCCGGCGCAAAGCTTGTTGCTACTGAAGGGGAGCGGCGCAGTCCCGCACGCCGGCGGGAAGCGCCTCGACCCGAAGTCCGACGCCTACGACCTCCTCCGCCGGTGGGTGGCCGAGGGCGCCCGGCCGTCGCCGACGAGCGAGCCGGCGCTCGACCGCATCGAGGTGCGGACCGGCAGCGCGGTCCTCGCCCGCGGCGGGAACGCGCAGGCGACCGTGGTCGCCCACCTGCGCGACGGCACCACCCGCGACGTTACGAAGTTGACGGTACTGGAGGCCGGCCCGGTCGAGGTCCTCGCGGTGGCCGCCAACGGCCTCGTCACGGCCAGGCAGAAGTCCGGCTCGGGCACCGTCACCGCCCGGTACCGGGACGCGGTCGCGGTGGCCCGCGTGACAGTCCCGTTCGGCACGCCGGTCACGAACCTGCCGCCCGCGAAAACGGTCGCGGACGAACTCGTCTTCAAGCAAATCAAAGAGCTCGGACTGCCGCCGTCGGCGCTCTGCGACGACGCGACCTTCGTCCGCCGCGCGACCATCGACATCTGCGGCCGACTGCCAACAAAGGAGGAAACCGAGGCGTTCGTCGCGGACAAGAGCACCGACAAGGTCGAGAAGTTAATCGACCGGCTCCTCGACTCGTCGGACTACGCCGACTTCGCCGCGAACAAGTGGTCGGCGCTGCTCCGCAACCGCCGCAACGCGCCGAACGAAGACGGGAAGCCGAACGTCGCGTTCCACGCCTGGATTCGCGACTCGTTCAAGTCGAACAAGCCTTTTGATCAATTCGTGCGCGAACTGCTCACTGCCGCCGGGCCGGTGGACGAGAACCCGCGGGCGGTGTGGTACCGCGAACTGAAGGAACCGGCCAACCTCGCGGAGGACGTGGCCCAACTGTTCCTCGGCCAGCGTGTTGCGTGCGCCAAGTGCCACCACCACCCGAGCGACCGGTGGACCCAGGCCGACTACTGGAGCCTCGCCGCGGCGTTCGCCCGCACCGACGTGCAACTGGCCACGCCGCCCAAGAAGGGCGACGCCAAGAAGAACATCCCGGACACGCCCGGTAAGCCGCTCGCGGTGTCGCTCAAGGCCGGCGCGGCCACGATGCCGCACCCGCGCACCAGCGCGAAGCTCGTGCCCGCCGGGCTCGACGGCAAGCCGTTCGCCCTCTCCGACGACGCCGACCCGCGCGAGAAACTTGCGGAGTGGGTCGCGTCCCCGGACAACCCGTACTTCGCCCGCGCGCTCGCCAACCGCTACTGGAAGCACTTCTTCGGGCGCGGGCTGGTC
>JBJSXS010000046.1:0-4154 GCA_046086545.1 Gemmata sp. | reverse complement strand
GTGGCGGCCGTGTTCTCCGCGCCCGGGTTGGGCTGACACGCGACCGCGAGTTTGGTGCCGTCGGGGCTGAACACCGGGGCCGCGCCCGGCGCGCGGCCCTTGGTGTCATAGGTCTTGCCGACCTTTCCCGCGAGGAAGTCGAGCGCGATCAGCTTGCCCTGCGAGGTGACCACGGCCGCGGTCCTGTTGTCGGCCGCCGCGGCCACGTGCGACAGGTAGTACGCGGGCTCCTCGGAGAACTCCCCCTTCTTCGCGCCGGTGGCGAGGTCCCACCCCGTCACGACGAACGCGCCCGGCCCCTTCTCGGCGGGTCTGAGGCCCGCGGTGATGACGTGCTTGCCGTCCGGCGTGACCGCAGCGGTCAGCTGCGAGTACCCCGGCAGCTCCACCGAGCCGAGCCGCTTGCTGGTGGCCGCGTCCCACACGGTCACGTGGGCCGGCTTCTTCTTGAAGTCGTAGTTCGACGCGTAGGCGACCACCACCTTCGACCCGTCGGCCGAGAAGGTGCCCTGCGCGGCCCCGCCGTCCTGCGGGACCGGGATCACGTACTGCTGCACGCCGGTGGCCACGTCGTGTAGGCCGATCCCGGTGTTCGAGTCGGGCACCAGCGCCTTGGTCGCGTCGGCGGAGAACACCGCGCCGGCCGCGTAGCCCACGAACCCGGTGTTGGGGCGCTTGAGCGCCACCTCGCCGGCCGGCTTGCCGGTGGCCAGGTCCCACCGCAGCGTCAGCCCGTCGTCCGACGAGGTGAGGGCGTGCTTGCCGTCGCCGGTGACCGCGACCCCGCGGACCGCGCCCGTGTGCCCGCCCTCGGGGCCGACGAACTTGCCGCCCGGCACCTCCCACACCAGGGTCGCCGCCCCCTTCGTGCCCCACGCGACGCCCTTTTCGTTGTCGCTCAGCCTCACCCGCGCGTTGGTGACCCCGCCGGCCGGCGCGTCGGTGGTGGACAGCCGGGCGCCGTCGGCCGCGCGCCACCGCTGCACGGCCCCGTCCTCGCCGGTCGCGGCCACGGTCGCGCCGTCCGGGCTGAACGCGACGAACCGGCCCATCCGGGTGCGGCCGAGCAGTTGCGCCTTCGAGGCCCCGGTCTTCGGGTCCACGAGATCGACGGTGTTCAGGCTGCTGACCGCGACGAGGCCGCCGGCCGGGGCGAACGCGACCGCCACCGGCATGTACCCGGGCACGCGGAACTTCGACAGCTCCTTGCCGGTGGCCGCGTCCCAGAAGTACACGAACCGGCTCGGGCTGTTGTCCTGGTCGGCGGGCTTCGCGTTCAGCTCATAGTGGTAGCCCCAGTTCGCGACCGTCTTCCCGTCGGGGGAGATGGCCACGGACGAGCTGTCGCTGTGCGGAACGGCGATCGACTTCAGCTCCTTGTCGTCATCGACGTTCCACACCAGCACGGTGACAGCCGTCTTCTTCTCGCGGTTGCCGACGCCGCCGACCGCGAGGGTCTTGCCGTCGGCGGAGAGCGCCGCCGGGTGCTCGCTGCCGGGCAGTTGGCGCTCGATCTTGGCGAGCGTCTTGCCGGACCCGGTGTCCCACACGACCGCGCGGTCGTACTGGGCGTGGACCGCGCGCGCGCCGTCCGCCGAGAACGCCGCGAGGTTGCCGTACAGTTGCACCGGCACCTTGCCGAGCCTCGCACCGGTGGCCGGGTCGAGCCTCATCAGCCCCGCGGGCCCGTTCGCGTACAGCGCCTTCCCGTCGGGCGAGAGGGCGGGGGCCGAGTACGCGGTGTTGCGCAGCCGGGCGGTGCCGACGCGCGCCATCGCGCCCTCGGGCAGCGGGTCGCCGTAGTTGTCCTTCTCGGCCGCGAGCGCCACCAGCGCCGGCGCGAGCAAGAGGAGGACGAAGGACGAGCCGTGGCGGCGGGAATTCATGAGAGGGCCTTCGGGTGCGTGGCGGTGCGGGAGGCGAGACTGAGATTACCCCCGCCGCGGGGCCTTGTCCACGGCCCGAGGGACGCCGGCCGGCGCGGCTCGCGGCCCGCGGACATGAGCAACTACCCGCGCGACGCGTGCGAACCGACCCCCGCGACAGCCGGGGTCGGTTCTTGCTTCTGGCCCGCCGGCGCGCGATGGTAGGCGGTACCGAGAGGAACCGCCATGCCCGCCCCCACGCGTCGCGAAGCGCTCGCCGCCCCCCTCCCGCTGTTCGGGTCCGCGGCACCCGCCGCCGGTGCGAGGACCGCCGGCGCCGCCGAGAACGAGAAGCCGGGCACCACCGACTGGCAACTCACCTACGTGAAGTTCGACGCGAAGGCCAAGTACCGGCAGTCGCTCATCGAGGGCTACTGCACGCGCACCAGCGCTGCCGCGGGCGAGAAGCTCGGGTTCTGCGTCAGCGCCGACCCGGCCGCGCCCTTCACCATCGACGTGTACCGCATGGGCTACTACGGCGGCACCGGCGGGCGCCTCGTGAAATCGTTCGGGCCGTTCGACGGCAAACCGCAGCCGGTGCCGCCCGCGGGCGAGAGGCGGTTGCGCGAGTGCGCGTGGGAGCCGTGCGTCACCTTCGCGGTCCCGAAGGACTGGCTCAGCGGGGTGTACCTCGCGAAGCTGTCCGCGACCGGGCACCGCTACCAGTCGTACTGCATCTTCATCGTGCGGGACGACCGCGCCGCGGACGTGTGCTTCCAGTGCAGCACGAACACCTGGCAGGCGTACAACAAGTGGCCCGACGCGCACTCGCTGTACGACAACGACCGCGAGGACAAGAAGCCGCTCGTGTCCGGGGTGCGGGCCAGCTTCGACCGCCCCTACGCCAAGTACCCGCAGGTCACGGACAACCCGCTGTCGCTCGGGTCCGGCGAGTTCCTGCTCTTCGAGTTCCCGTTCGCGTACTGGCTCGAACAGCACGGGTACGACGTCACCTACTGCGCGAACGAGGACGTTCACAACTCGCTCGACACCCTCACGAAGCGCAAAGCGTTCCTCTCGGTGGGGCACGACGAGTACTGGAGCCGCAAGCAGTACGACCACTGCATGGAAGCGGTGAAGCGGGGCGTCAACTTCGGGTTCTTCTCGGGCAACTCGTGCTGTTTCGTTGTGCCCATGCTGGAAAGCAGCGCGAAGGTGCCCAATCGGGTGATCGAGCGCGTCGGGCGGTACGGCGGCATCCGGCCGGGCGAGGAGAAGTGGATGGCCGACCTGCCCGAAGCGGCGCCGAACGAATCGACGCTCATCGGCGCGCAAACCGTGACGCCGTTCAACGGGTCCGGCGATTGGATTTGCACGAACCCGGCACACTGGGTATTCGCGGGCACCGGGATGCTGAAGGGCGACCGCATCCCGGGGCTGGTCGGGTGGGAGTTCCACGGCGACCCGGCGAAGATTCCGGGCCTGGAGGTGGTTGCGGCCGGCACCACGCTCAACGGTGGCGACAAGGAGAGCCGCTACGCGGCCACGATCTACCCGGGGCCGAAGGGGAACACCGTTTTCAACGCCTCGACGATCTTCTGGGCGCAGGGGCTCAGTTCGCCGCTAGGCCACTGGCTCCCGTACGTTCACAACGGGCGCCCGCACGGGCCGGACGCGCGGGTCCAGAAGATCACCGCGAACCTGCTCGCCAAGTGGTGCGGGTGACGGCGGAAGCCGGTTTACGCAGGCGCCCGGGCCCGTAAAGTTGGAAAGCCCTGGACTGCCGGAATCCGCCGCTCGCCCCGCAGCGTACAGGAAGAAACCAGCCGCCTCTAGGATTTGGGACCACCATGCGCGCGTCTGCCGCCCTTCTGCTGTCCGCCGCACTGTCCGCACTCGTCGGGTGCGGCTCGTCCGTCGGCCCCCCCCCGTACACCCCTCCGACCGCCGAGGAACTCAAAGTAGTCGCGTCGGGGTTTCACAATAAGGAAGCGAATCGCGAAGTGGCCGACGGGCAGTTGCCGTTGAAGTTCCTCGACATGGAAGGGAAAACGGTCGATTTGGCAGACTACAAGGGCACCTCGAACGTGCTGCTGGTCGTGGTCAAGGGGTTGCCCCAGAAGACGACCGGCCAGTTCAAAGGCCAGTTCTGCCCCGGGTGTCTGGCTCAGGTGAACGCGCTCGTCGCCAACTACGACAAGTTCAAAGCGAAAAACACGGAAGTCGTGATGGTGTTCCCGGGGCCGACGGAGAGCGTCGGGAAGTTCCTCGCCGACGGGCACGTGAGCG
>JBJSXS010000045.1:0-4617 GCA_046086545.1 Gemmata sp. | reverse complement strand
GAGGCCGAGCGCCATCCCCGGCCCGGCCTTACCCGCGCCAACGGCGATCACACTTGCTGCGTCGCGGAGTTCGTCGCCCAGTGCGGCCCGCACCAGGGCTTCCGGGCGCACCGCGCCCACTGCCGCGTGCCAGATCGAAAGGGCGTGCTCGCGCGACATCACCTCACCTCCCGTTACACGACTCACACCTGTACAATACGGACCCTCCTGGAAAGGAACCGAAGATGAAGTTCGACCTGCACACGCACACCGCCCGGCACTCGCCCGACGCCGACAGCGACCCGTTCGAGCTGGTGCGGTCAGCAATCAAGGCCGGACTCGACGGGCTGGTGATCACCGAACACGACTTCCTGTGGACCGAGGAGGAGTTGAGAGAGCTGCGGGCGTCGGCCCCCGGGTTCGTGATCCTCGCGGGGGTGGAGGTGACCGGTCGCGGCGGCGACATGCTGTGCTACGGCATCACCAACCCGTTCGCGCTGCCGCGCGGCATCGAGTGGTCGGAGCTCACCCGCGAGGTTCAGAAGCAAGGCGGGGCGTGCGTCGCGGCGCACCCCAACCGGTGGAACCAGCCGTTCGAGCGACTACTTTCGGAGCAAAACCCCGAACTCGACGGCATCGAGGTGATGTCAAACAACATGGACGCCTCGCTCCGCACGCAAGCCGCGAAGTTGCTGCAAAAGTTCCCGCAGTTCGCCCAACTCGGTAACAGCGACTCGCACCAGCCGGACACGGTCGGGTGCTGCTACACGGAGTTCGACGCGGTCATCCGCACGAACGCCGACCTTGTTGCCGCAATCAAGGCGAAAAAGGGTATCGCGCGGGCCAACCAATATGCCCACCGAACGTGAGTTGATGCTGGCGGGTGAGTTGTACAACCCGCTCGACCCCGAACTGGGCGCGATGCGAGTGAAGGCCCGCGACCTGACCGCAGTGCTGAACGCCAGCCGCGACTCGGACGAAGTCGTTCGGCGGAGCGTGCTGCGTGAGTTGTTCGGCACCGGCGGCGACACGGTGTGGCTGCAACCGCCGTTCTACTGCGACTATGGGAAGCACATCCACCTGGGTGAGAAGGTGTTCTTCAACTTCAACTGCGTGTTGCTGGACGTGTGCGAAATTCGCATCGGCTCGCGCACGCTGTTCGGCCCCGCGGTGCAAATCTACGCGGCGACGCACCCAATCGACGTGGAACTGCGCAAGACCCGCGAGTTCGGCAGACCGGTGACCATCGGTTCGGATGTGTGGGTAGGGGGCGGGGCGATAATCTGCCCCGGGGTGACCATCGGCGACCGCACCATCATCGGCGCCGGGAGCGTCGTCACGAAGGACATCCCCGCTGGCGTTCTCGCCGTCGGCAACCCGTGCCGCGTGGTGAAAGAGGTCTGACCATGGTCATGGTTGAAGAACTGCACTCAGTATCCGATGACACCCAGTCCGTAGGGGAACTGAACACGCGAGTGACCAAACAGGGCCCGCGCGAGATTGACCGTGCGGGTATAGTCGGGGCTCACAGCCTCCTTGCCACCGCTTTGGTACTTGTAACTATTCGGCACGGCCAGCACCAGCGTGTCCACTTGAACCATTAGCATCGCCTGGATCAGGTCGCGGTACACCGCATTACCCATCCACGCCCGACCTGCTTCGACTTCCAATCCGCACCGCCACTCCGCGTGGTAAGCATCGATCTCGTACGCCAAAGTTGGTTCGCCGTTCTGCCCGAAGTAAACGGGGCGCGCGATCTTGTCTTGATCTGCCTTTCCAGCTTCCACCTGGAAACCCAGTGACAACAGGTCAGGGCGCAATACTGTCAGCACCTCATTACTGGTTAGCCCCTTCCTGAAGTTGACCTGTCGAAATAGACACCTCGTGCCGTTTGAATACTTCAACGATCGCGCGTAGGAAATCCGGCGGAGGATCGGTCTGCGGGAAGTAATGAAAGCGAATGGCAGACACAACTTACCCCTTCACCGTACTCGATTTTCACACCCGACAACCGCTCTCAGTGCCGGCTTTCCGCCACGCACGGTTACGCCAGCACTTCCTTGACGACGTTGCCTTTCACGTCGGTGAGGCGGAAGTCGCGGCCGGCGTATCGGTAGGTGAACTTCTCGTGGTCGAAGCCGAGCAGGTGCAGCATCGTCGCGTGCAGGTCGTGGACGTGGACCGGTTTTTCGACGGCTTTGAAGCCGAACTCGTCGGTCGCGCCGACCGCCTGGCCGCCCTTCACCCCGCCGCCTGCGAGCCAGCAGGTGAAGCCCCAGTGGTTGTGGTCGCGGCCGTTGATCTTGCCCGCGTTCGACCCAGGCGTGGGCAACTCCACGACCGGCGTGCGACCGAACTCGCCGCCCCACAGAATCATGGTGCTATCGAAGAGGCCGAGCCGCTTGAGGTCGGAGATCAGCGCCGCGATGGCCTTGTCGGTCTGGTTCGCGAGGCGTTTGTGGCTCACCTCAAGGTCGTCGTGGCTGTCCCACGGTTGCACCGGACCGTGGCTGACCTGAACGAACCTCACACCCCGTTCCACTAACCTTCGCGCGAGCAAAAGGCTTCGCGCCTGCTCGCCGGGGCCGTAGGCATCGAGGATGTGCTTCGGCTCCTTAGTTACGTCGAACGCCTCGCTCGCCTCCGTCTGCATGCGGGCCGCGAGTTCAAACGACTGTATGCGTGCCTCCAACTGCGGGTCGTTGGGGCGTGATGCCTGATGCATGCCGTTCAGCTTGGCGAGCAGATCGAGTTGCTTGCGCTGATCCGATTTCGACACCGCCTTGTTCTTCACGAACTCAACGAGTTTCTCGACGTCGGTGTGCTTGGAGTCAACGTAAGTGCCCTGGAACACCCCGGGCAGGAACCCACTCTGCCAGTTCTGATTCTCCTGAAGCGGATAGCCCCCCGGGCACATCGCGACGAACCCCGGGAGGTTCTGGTTCTCGGTGCCCAGCCCGTAAGTGACCCAACTGCCCATGCTCGGGCGAATCTGCCTGGGTTCGCCGCAGTTCATGAGGAGGAACGACGGCTCGTGATTCGGCACGTCCGCGTGCATCGACCGGATCACGCAGATGTCGTCAATGTGCTTCGCGGTGTTGGCGAAAATCTCGCTGACTTCCAGCCCGCTCTTGCCGTGCCTCTGGAACTTGAACGGCGACGGGAACGCGGCCCCCGTGCGGCGCTCGGTGCGAAGGTTGGCCGCCGGGAGCGACTTGCCCGCGTACCTCGCTAGCGCCGGCTTGTTGTCGAAGGTATCGACCTGCGACGGCCCGCCGTTGGCGAAGATGTGGATGACCCGCTTCGCCTTGCCGGGAAAGTGCGGCTTTCTCGGCGCGAGCGGGTTCAGCCCGTCGGCGCCCTTCGCTTGGGGTGCGAGCGAGCCCGCGTCGGCCATCAGTTGCGTGAGGCCGAGCAAACCCATCCCGACGCCACACTTCGTCAGGAGTTCGCGGCGCGATAGATCTGGAGAAAGCATGGATCACTCGCTCGTATTGGATGTACTCGTCAAGCCGCTGGCGGCCCCGGACGGAATGATTAATCCACGAAAACGAACTCGTTGTTCAGCAGCAGCACTTGGGCCAGTTGCGGCCAGCGTCCGAAGGCTGTTTTTGAGTCGTCGTCGGACACGAACTCCGTGGCGAGCGCGAGTTCGTCCTTTGTCGGGTTGCGGCTCAGCGCGACGCGGTAGAGCGCCGTCACCTTATCCTGTGCGGTCTTCGCGTCGGTCACCTCTCTGCGTGAGGCGAGCGCCTTGGCCTGTTCTTGCACGAACGGCCCGTTGAGCAGGAACAGCGCCTGTTGCGGGACCGTTGTCTGGAACCGCTGTGGGCTGTGCGTGTCGGGGCTCGCCACGTCGAACACCTTGAAAGTCCCCGGCAGGTTCGTGCGGTCAACGAGGCCGTACACGGTGCGGCGCCCGCTGAACGGCATCTTGAATAGATCGACGGGCTTGCCGCCGGGCGTGGGGTCGAGCTTCCCGGACGCGAACAGCAGCGAGTCGCGCAAGCCTTCAAAGTCGAGCCGGCGGCGGTTCTGGTGCGCAAGGAGCCGGTTCTCGGGGTCAAGTTTGAACGCCTCGGCGGACACGGAACTGGACTGTTGGTAGGTCGCCGAGAGCATAATTTGTCGGTGCAACTTCTTTATACTCCACCCTTCCTTCACGAACCGCGCCGCGAGCCAGTCGAGTAACTCGGGGTGCGTCGGCGGTTCCGAACGCACGCCGAAGTCGGACGGCGTGCGCACTAGCCCCTGCCCGAAGTGCCCCAGCCACACGCGGTTCACCATCACGCGCGCGGTCAAGGGGTTCTCGGGGCTGGTGATCGACTTCGCCAGTTCCAGCCGCCCGCTGCCTTGGGTGAACGGCTTCCGGTCCGGCGCGATGATCTCCGGTGCCTGGCGCGGCACCTGCGGCCCGCGGTTGTTCTGGTTGCCGCGCACGAACACCACGGGCTGCGTCGGCTGTGGGTTGTCTTTCAACACGTGCGCCCGCGGGGGGGCGTGCGGGCTCGCGACCTTGAACGTGTCGATTTTCTTGCGCAGCGCCGCTAGGGCGTCGCGGTCGGCTCGGTTCTGGATCTTGTCCGCATCGGTAACGGGGATGTCGAGCGGCCCGCCCGGCCCCCACGCCTTGAAGAG
>JBJSXS010000044.1:0-9169 GCA_046086545.1 Gemmata sp. | reverse complement strand
CGCACAAGGCGTCCAAACTCGACGACCGCCTGCCGTACCCGGACGCCGGCAATTACGTGGACCACGCCGCCCTGTTCGACGGGTCGAACAGGGACAAGCCCTTCACCCCGGCCCGCCGCTGGCTGGTCAGCCCGCAGATCTTCGAGGAGCGGGTGCTCGACGTGTTCCAGCTGGAGGGCCGCGAACGGGACGGCCTGCGGCGGTCCGGGTTCCACGGCGTGAGCAACCCGTTCCTCCTGCCGGACCACGCCGGCGTGCGGTACTACGACCTCACCGCGCTCGACGGCGGGCACCTGCTGGTGATGCTCGCCAACGCCGAGTGGATCGCCTCCAAGCAACTTCAGGCCGCACGCGTGAAGGCCGGCGACCCGAAGGCCGCGCCCGCCGACCCAAAGGACCGCTGGGCCCCGAAAGCGACGCCCTCGGCGTTCGACGCGATTGTGGCCAAGAGGGCCGCGCCGACCGACGACGAACTGCGCGCCGCGGTGCGGACGCAGTTCGGCCTCGTGCTGCGGCGCGAGCCGACCGCGCCCGAACTCGATCAGTACCTCGGCCTCGGGCGCGAGGCGGTCAAAATCGCCGGGAACGCCGAGGGCCTGCGTCAGGTGCTCAAGGCGGTGCTGCTGGAGTCGGAGTTCGTGTACCGGTTGGAACTCGGCGCGGGGACGCCGGACGAGCACGGCCGCGTGCCGCTCGCGCCGCGCGAGGCGGCCTACGCCCTCGCCTACGCGCTGGGCGACCGCGGGCCGGACGCGCAGTTGCTCAAGGCCGCCGAGGGCGGCGGGCTGAACACGAAGGCGGACTACGAGCGGGAGGCGCGGCGCCTGCTGGCCGACAAGGCGTACTTCGCCGCGCCGGTGGACAAGTCGCTCGGCCTCTTCCAGCCGACCACCGCCCCGCACCCGCGGCTGATCCGGTTCTTCCGGGAGTTCTTCGGCTACTCGACCGCGCACAAGGTGTTCAAGGACACGCCCCGCGCCGGGAACGTGTACTCCAACGCCGACCGGGGCAGCACCGGCACCGGGGGCATGCTCATCGACGAGGCGGACCGGCTCCTCGCCGACATCCTCGCCGCCGACACGGCCGTGTTCGAGACGATGCTCACCACCGACCGGTACTACGTGTACCACCCGCTGGACAACGACAAGGGCAAGAAGCTGATCGACAACTGGCGGGCCGCCTACGAGGTTCTCAAGGACACCGACTGGAAGAAAGACCCGGACGCGGTGGCGAAGGAGCACGACGCGCTCATCCGCAAGTACCTCGACCCGAAGGGGCTGCCCGGCCGGAGCAAGGCGCGGCACGACAACAGCGTTGTTCGGCTGATGACCCACTTCGAGCAGACGTTCGGCAAGGGCCGCGGCCCGTTTACGGTGCTGCCCTGGGCGCACGGCAACCACTTCTGGCACGCGCCCATCTACAACCTGGGGGCGATGCCCGGCCGGGACGGCAACTACGGCGGGGGCGACGCCCTCGACTACCAGCCCGTGCAGCCGTTCGCGGTGCCGAACCGCAAGGGCATCCTGACGCACCCGGCGTGGCTGATCGCGTTCTCCGCCAACACCGCGAGCGACCCGATCCGCCGCGGGCGGTGGGTCCGCGAGAAGCTGCTCGCCGGGGTGGTGCCGGACGTGCCCATCACCGTGGACGCGAAGGTGCCGGACGACCCGCACAGGACGCTCCGCGAGCGCGTCGGCGCGGTCACGAGCGCCGCGGCGTGCGCCAAGTGCCACAGCCGCATGAACGACCTCGGGTACCCGTTCGAGCAGTTCGACGACTTCGGCCGGTTCCGCAGGGCGGAGAAGCTCGAGCACCCCGACAACCTCGTCACCGCCGGCAACGGCAAGTCCACGTTCGACGTGTACAAGACGAAACCGGTGGACCCGACGGGGGTTCTAACTGGCACCGGGGACCCGAAGCTCGACGGCCGGGTGGCCGACGCGTTCGACCTGATCGACCGGCTGGCGCGGTCCGACCGCGTGCGGCAGTCGATCATCCGCCACGCGTTCCGCTTCTTCATGGGCCGCAACGAGTTGCCCTCCGACTCGCAGACGCTGATCGACGCCGACCGCGCCTACCTGAACAGCGGCGGCAGCTTCAGCGCCGTCGTCGTCTCGCTGCTGGCGTCCGATTCCTTCATCTACCGCAAACAACCGGGGAACCGATGACGACCACCCGTCGCGATTTCATGGCGACCGCGGCCCTGGGTGCCGCCGGTCTCGCGCTCGCCCCGCGGGCCGTGCGCGCCGCGCCGGCCGGGGCGAAGCCGCCGATGCGGTTCGTGTTCCTGCACAAGGGGAACGGGCTGTTCCCGTCGGTCATGGTGCCGCCGTCGCTGAGCAGGGACGAGGCCGCCACGGAAGCGAAGAAGGGCGCGCTGGACCTGGACCTCGCCGGGCACGAGCTGCCCGCGTGGATGAGGCCGCTGGCCGCGCACCAGGGCGACCTGACCATCCTGCAGGGGCTGTCAGGGAAGATGTGCACCACCGGGCACCACACCTGGTGCTCGTCGCTCGGCGCGTTCAAGGCGAACGAGCGGGTCAGCTCGATCAAGTGGGCCACCGTGGACTTCGAGCTGGCGAAGCTGTTCCCGTCGCCGATGGAGCACGTCGAGTTCGCGTGCTTCCCGCTCGGCGGGGGCAACGCCCGCGGCACCCTGAACGGGATCGCCACCGGGTTCTCGGCGCGGGGCCCGCAGCAGCCGAACTACGCGTTCGGCTCGCCCAAGGTCGCCGCGCAAGAGCTGTTCAAGTCGGTCTCGACCGACAAGGGCGTTCAGGCGCAGGCGCAGCTCGGGCGGGGCGCGCTGGAGTTCGCGGCCCGCCGGGAGGGCAAGCTGGCGGAGGCCACGCCCGGCGGCGAGCGCGGGAAGGTGCAGGGCTACGCCGCCTCGCTCGAGGCCGCCCGCGAGCGGGACCGCAAGGTGGACGCGATGGCCGACGCCATCCGCCCGCACGTGCCCAGGCTGGACGCCAAGTACCTGGCCGACGAGATGACGACCGCGGACCGCCAGCGCGGGCACGTCGAGGTGCTGCTGTCCGCGCTGCTCTCCGGCCTCACGAACGTCGTCGCGTTCACCGTGGACGAACTCGGGCACGAGTACACCGGGCTGCCCGGGCTGGAAACCGAGAAGGTGAACCTGCACGACGTGGGGCACGGCAAGGGGTTCGGCAAGCTGACCGCCGACGAGGTGCGGTTCGCCGTGCGGCGCCAGCACATGACACTGATCGACACCATCGTCGGCCGGCTGAAGAAGGTGCCCGAGGGCGACGGCACGGTGTTCGACAACACCACGATCTTCTACTTCCCGGACAACGGCGAGACGCACCACTCGCACGGTACCGAGTACCCGTTCGTGGTGCTGTCCGGGAAGAACGCCAGGTTGAACATTCGCGGGCGGTACGTCCGGCTGCCGAACTACGGCGAGCCCGGGCACAAGACGCTCGGCAACTGGTACACCACGCTGCTGAACGCCTATGGCAACCCGGTCAAGCACTACGGCGACCCCGACCCCGGTCTCGCCCGGTTCGGCCTCGACCAGACCGGCGCGATCAAGCAGTTCCTGGTTTGACGCGGCACGCACCGGTTGGGGGTTGCCGACGGCGCCCCGCGTTGCGCTGTTCGCGTTGGGGCCGTTGGCCCCGGACGGCAAGGGGAACGTGAAGGTCGCGGACACGCGCGACCCGTGGCGCGAGGCGGCCGACTCGCCCGCCAACCGGGGGTGCCACTACAACCGCAACGCCGAAACTTACACGGAGGCCGCGGCTCGGCCGGGCGATGGCCGAACCGCCCCGCTGGGGGACAAGAAATGACGAAGCGCCTCGCTGCCGCCGCCCTCCTGCTCCTCGGGGGGTGCCCGGCGGTTCGGGCGGCGCCGAAGCCCAACGTCGTCTTCATCCTTGCCGACGACCTGGGGTACTCCGACCTCGGCTGTTACGGCGGCGAGATCGCCACCCCGAACCTCGACGCGCTGGCGAAGAACGGGCTGCGGTTCACGCAGTTCTACAACTCGACCCGGTGCTGGCCGTCGCGGGCCGCACTGCTGACCGGGTTCTACCCGCAGCACGTCCGCCGCGACAAGTTGCCCGGCGTGCCCGGCGGCGGGGTCCAGGGGGCGCGCCCGGCGTGGGCGCCGCTGCTGCCCGCGTACCTGAACGCGGCCGGGTACCGCAGCTACCACAGCGGGAAGTGGCACATCGACGGGAAGGTGCTGGCGGGCGGGTTCGACCGGTCGCTGAACGCGGCCAACCCGGGCAACTTCTTCACCGCCCGCGGCACCGCGCTCGACGACGTGCCGGTGAAAGCGCCCGCGGACGAGAAGGGGTACTACCTCACCGTCGCCACCGCGGACCACGCGATCGCGTGCCTGAAGGACCACGCGGCGAACCACCCGAAGGCACCGTTCTTCCAGTTCCTCGCGTTCCACGCGCCGCACTTCCCGCTGCACGCGCTCCCGGAGGACATCGCCCGGTACCGGGACCGGTACCTCGACGGCTGGGACAAGATGCGCGAGGCCCGGTTCGAGCGGCAGAGGAAGCTCGGCGTCGCGAACACGCCCCTCGCCGCCGTCGAGCGCGACCTGGGGCCGCCGTACCCGTACCCCGACGCGCTCAAGAAGCTCGGCCCCGGGGAGGTGGGCCGCGCCCCGCCGTGGGGCGACCTGACCAAGGAGCAGCGCCGGTTCCAGGCCACGAAGATGGCGGTCCACGCGGCGATGGTGGACCGCATGGACGCCGAGATCGGCCGGGTGGTCGCGCAGCTCAAGGCGATGGGCGCCTTCGACAACACCCTGATTCTGTTCGCCTCGGACAACGGCGCGAGCGCCGAGATCATGGTGCGGGACGGCGGGCACGACCCGGCCGCGGAGCCGGGCAGCGCGAAGTCGTACCTGTGCCTCGGGCCGGGGTTTTCGAGCGTGTGCAACACCCCGTTCCGGCGGCACAAGACCTGGACCCACGAGGGCGGGATCAGCACGCCGCTCGTCGCCCACTGGCCCGCCGGCATCACCGCGCGGGGGGAGCTGCGCCACACGCCCGGCCACTTCGTCGATATCGTGCCCACGGTGCTCGACCTCGCCGGCATCGAGCGGCCGAAGGACTGGAAGGGCGAGCCCGTGCCCCCGGCGCCGGGCAAGAGCCTCGTGCCGGCGCTGGCGAAGGACGTGACGGTCCCGCGCGCCCTCTTGTGGTGGCTGCACGAAGACCACCGCGCGATCCGGGTCGGGGACTGGAAGCTGGTCGCCGCCGCGAAGGAGCCGTGGGAGCTGTACGACCTGAGGGCCGACCGCGGCGAGCAGACGAACCTGGCCGCGCGGATGCCCGAGAAGGTCGGGGAGCTGAGCGCCCTCTGGCAGAAACAAACGGACGAGTTCGTCGCGGCCGTCAGGAAGCCGCCCGCGAAGGGCAAGGACGAGTAAGCACACGAGGTTCGCCCGCTCTCCACCAGAGGCGCCGACATGTTCCGCTCGCTCGGCCCGCTCGCCGCGGCCGCCCGCCCCCTCCTGCTCGCGCTTCTGGCCGGCGCGCACCTGGCCCCCGCGCGCGCGGCCGAGCCGGCGAAGCCGAACGTCGTCCTCATTTACGCGGACGACATCGGGTACGGCGACCTGGGCTGCTACGGGGCGACGAAGGTCAAGACCCCGAACTGCGACAAACTCGCGGCCGGCGGCGTCCGGTTCACCGACGGGCACAGCGTGGCGTCGGTGTGCACCCCGTCGCGGTACTCGATGATGACCGGCGAGTACGCGTTCCGCAAGAAGGGCACCGGGATCGCCTCCGGCGTGCAGGGGCTGCTCATCGAACCCGACCGAACCACCCTGCCCTCGATGCTCCAGAAGGCCGGGTACCGCACCGGGGTCGTGGGCAAGTGGCACCTGGGGCTCGGGACCGCGCCGACCAACTACAACGAGGCGCTCAAGCCCGGGCCGCGCGAGGTCGGGTTCGACTACGCCTGGATCCTGCCCGCGACCGGGGACCGCGTGCCGTGCGTGTGGGTCGAGAACGACCGGGTGGTGAACCTCGACCCGAAGGACCCGATCAGGCTCGACTACGCCGTCAAGCGCGGCGACAAGGAGTCGTTCGTCGGCGGCATCCCGCGGATCGGCGGGCAGACCGGCGGCAAGGCGGCGCTGTGGAAGGACGACGAAATGTCGTTCGTGATCGCCGACAAGAGCTGCGCGTTCGTCGAGAAGAGCAAGGGCCAGCCGTTCTTCCTGTTCATGGCGACCCACAACATACACGTGCCCCGGGTGCCGAACCCGAAGTTCAAGGGCAAGAGCGACTGCGGGGTCCGCGGGGACGCGATCGTCGAGTTCGACTGGATGGTGGGGCAGGTGCTGGACAAGCTCGACAAGCTCGGGCTGGCCGAGAACACGCTGGTGGTGCTCACCAGCGACAACGGCGGGGTGAACGACGACAACGGGCCGGACAAGGTGCACGGGATCGGCGACCCGGACGCGACCAACGGGCACAAGCCCAACGGCGCGCTCCGCGGCACGAAGGGGACGGTGTACGAGGGCGGTACGCGCGTGCCGTTCATCGTCCGCTGGCCCGCCAAGGTGAAGCCCGGCACGTCGGACGCGCTGATGAGCCAGATGGACCTGCTCGCGAGCTTCGCCGCGCTCACCGGGCAGGCCGTTCCGAAGGGGCAAGCGCCCGACAGCGAGAACCACCTCGACGCGCTGCTCGGGGCGAAGAAAACGGGCCGCGAATTCCTGGTCGAGCAGTCAAACGGCGGCGCGCCGTTCGGGTTCCGGCACGGCACGTGGAAGCTGGTCCCCGTCGGCCCCAAAGCGAAGGAAGCGGGGCCCGCGCTGTTCGACCTCGCCACGGACCTGAGCGAAGCGAAGAACGTCGCGGCGGCGCACCCGGAGCGGGTGACCGCGATGTCTGCGAAGCTGGCCGAGGTCACCGGGGTGCCGGTGCCCAAGAAGGGCAAGAGCCCGGGGGGCGAGTGACGCCGGGGCGGGGCTCCGGCGCGGCCGCTTCGACCCGCAGGTCGTCACCGGAACGACTTCTGCGGTCGCGGCCCGCGGCGGCGGCTGAGCGGGTTTTCGGTCAGTACGCCCGGTGGGACTCGAACCCACACGCTTCCGCTTAGAAGGCGGATGCTCTGTCCAGTTGAGCTACGGGCGCGCCTGGCTCATCATCGCCGCGAGCGGGGCCGCGTTCAAGGGCGCGAAGCGGGGCCGCCCCGGGCGCCCCTACTTGCCGGTCAGCGGGGCGCGGCCGATGACCGTGTACACCGGGCCGGCGGCGTCCAACTCGCTGCTGTACACCAGCACCTCCTCGACGCCCGTGTGGCCGCCCTGCCACGCCATCCGCTTCGGCAGTTCGGGCGCGAGCGCGAGCCCGGCTTCCGGCTTGCTGACGCGGCCGAGCGTCAGGTGCGGGGTGTACCCGCGCTCCTCGGTCCGGTAGCACCCGAGTTCCAGCATCTCCTCTTCGAGCGCGGAGTACAGGCGCGCGAGCGGTTCGGCGCCGTCGGTGACGCCGCCCCAGACCACCTTGGGGCGCCGCGCGTTCGGGAACGCGCCCACCCCCGACACGCGCAGGGTAAAGGGCGCCTCGGCGGCCGCGACCGCCTTCACCGCCTTGCACACCGCGTGCAGCTCGCGGTCGTCCACCTCGCCGAGGAACAGCAGGGTGACGTGCATGCTCTCGGGGGCCACCCAGTTCACCCCGGACGCGAGCTTCGCCAGCTCCTTCTGGAGCGCGGCCGCGCTGGCGCGGATCGAGTCGCCGGTGCCCACGCCGATGAACGTTCGCGTTCGGCCCACTGGTGTTGAACTCCGTCGCGCTACGCGGACGCGAGCGCCTCTTGCCAGAACTGTTTGGCCCCGTGGTGCAGCCGGGCGCCGATCTGTGTGATGACCTTCATCGCCAGAAAGTTCGCGGCCCGCGCGGCCCGCTCCGCCGGGGCGCCGTGCGTGACCCCGTACAGGAACGAGCCGGCGAACATGTCGCCCGCGCCGGTCACGTCCACCGGCTTGCACGGGAACGCGGGCGCGTGGCTCTCCGACCCGTGATACCGCACGAACGCCCCGTTGGGGCCGTCGGTCACCACCGCGTTCGGCACGACCGTCCGGAGCTTCGCGAAAGCGGCTTCCGCGGTCGCGCCGCCGGCCACCGCCATCGCCTCGGTCGCGTTGCAGAACAGCAGGTCGCTCTGCGCGAGGGCTTCCCGGAACGCCTCGCCGAACACCTGCGGCACGAACGCGTCGGAGCAGGTGAGCGCCACCTTCGTGCCGGCTTCTTTGGCCGCTCTCAGCGCCTCGCGGACCGCGTGCTGCCCGGTCGCCGGGTTCGCGAAGACGTACCCTTCGACGAACAGCCACTCGCTCGCCGCGATCTTGTCCGCGGGGACGTGCTTGGCCGCGAGGTGGCTCGACACCGCGAGGCACGTGCGCATGGTGCGCTCGGCGTCCGGGGTGATGATGCTCACGCAGGTGCCGGTGGTCTCGCCCACCAGCGGCGGGTTGGTGAAGTCGATGTCGAGCTCGGTGAACTCTTCGCGGTAGTGCAGCCCGTAGCGGTCGTCGCCCACGCACCCGACGAACGCGCCGCTGCCCCCGAGCTGCGAGCACGCGATGACCGAGTTCGCCACGCTCCCGCCGCTCACCAGCCGCGGCTCGCGCGTGCGGAACGCGGTGAGCAACTCCTGCTGCTCGTCGCGCTCGGTGAGGCGCATGGTGCCGCGCTCGAACGCGAGCGGCCCGAACTCCGCCTCGCTCAGCTCGAGGAGGATGTCGACCAGCGAGTTGCCGAGGCCGATGACGTCGAATTCGCGGGGCATGAGCGCTTCTTGCTAGGGGTGAGCGACAGCAGAGCCGCGGCCGGCGCGGGGCGATTAGCGTGATCGCCCCGCGCCGGCCGCGGCTCTGTTCACTGCGCCATCTTGGCGCCGGCCGCGAGGCGCGTCAACACCTTGTCGCGGCCGAGCAGCACGAGCGTTTCCGGCAGGCTGAAGCCCGTGGTCTCGCCGGTCACCGCGACGCGCAGCGGGCCGTCGAGGTCGCGCGGCTTGACGCCGAGCTTGGTGGCGAGCGCCATGAACGACGCCAGGACGGTCGGCGCGTCGAACGGGTCCAGCGCCTTCAGCTCTTCCGCGAAGGCGCGCAGGCGGTCCGCGACGCCGGGCTTCGCGAGCTTGTCGGCCACCGCCTTCGGGT
>JBJSXS010000043.1:0-5653 GCA_046086545.1 Gemmata sp. | reverse complement strand
TTGCGCCCAGAAGCGGGTCGGCGCGGCAGGTGGGCACCTGAAGGCCCGCCAGGTGAACGACGTGCGAGATCTTGTGCGACGAAACCGCCTTCGAGAGGGCGCCGAGGTCGGTCACGTCGCCCAGAACGAAAGTGACCTTCGCGACCTCGCGCTCCGGGAGGATGAGCTTCAGCCGGCGGGCGTCCTCGCGCAGGTCGTAAACCCACACCTGCGCGCCGCGCGCGAGCAGGTTGCGGATGATCCACGCCCCGATGAACCCGTACCCGCCGGTAATCAGCACGCGCATTGGAACGAAACCCCGGAAGAGGGAAGCCGCAGAAGACGCAGAGCAGGCAGAGGAGAAATTGTATTGAACCCCCGCTCCCATTTTGACCTGCGTGCTCCACCTTTACCCGTTCCGCCCTCACTCCTTCGGGGTGCCGCTATCGCCCTCAACCTTCTCCTGTGCGACCTTCGCGACGGACACGATCTTGTCCCCCTCGCTCAGGTTCATGACCCTCACGCCCTGCGTGTTGCGACCGACGATGCGGATCGCGTCCACCTTGCTGCGGGTCACCATGCCGTCCTTGGTGATGAGCATGATCTCGTCGCCGTCGCGGACGCTGGTGACGCCGACCACCTTGCCGTTCTTGGCGGTCACCTTCACGTCCTTCACGCCCTTGCCGCCGCGGCGCTGGAGCCGGTACCGCATGCCCGACGGGTCACCCTCGCTCTCGCCCTCGGCGCCTTCGGTGTCGCTCGGTTCCGGTTCGGCAGCCTCGGACTCGGGCGCGCCTTCGTCGCCCTCGTCGGTCGCGCCTTCGGGCAGCGGGGTGTTGGCCCCGAAGGGCGTGCGCTTGCCGTAGCCGTTCTCGCACAGGGTGAGCAGAAGCCCGGTCGGGTCGGCCACCACCATGCCGACGACGCAGTCGTCCTTGCCGAGCTTGATGCCCTTCACCCCGCGGGCCGTGCGGCCCATCGGCCGCGCGTTCGACTCGCGGAACCGGATCGCCATGCCCTTTTGGGTGCTCAGCACGATCTCGTCGCCGGGCCTGGTCAGGGCGACGTTGATCAGGTCGTCGCCCTCGTCCAGCGTGATGCCGATGATGCCGCCGGCGCGGACGTTGCTATACGCCATCAGGTCGGTCTTTTTGACCGTCCCCTGGCGCGTCGCCATCATCAGGAACTGCCCCTCGCTGAACTCTCGCACCGGCACGATGCTGGTGATCTTCTCGCCCGCCTCGGCGTTCAGCGACAGCACGTTGGCGATGCTGCGCCCGGCGTTGGTGCGGGCCGCCATCGGGATCTTGTGGACCTTCAGCCAGTACATGCGGCCGGTGTTCGCGAAGCACAGCAGGTACGCCTTCGTGCTGGCGACGAAGAAGTGCTCCACGAAGTCGTTCTCTCGCAGCCCGCCCTGCACGCCCTTGCCGCCGCGGTTCTGCACCCGGTACTCGGTCAGCGGCATCCGCTTGATGAACCCCTCGTGCGTGATCGTGACCACGTTCGGCTCGTCCACGATCAGGTCTTCGAGGTCTAGGTCGCCGTCCCCCTCGCCGAACTCGGTCTTGCGGTCGTCGCCGTACTTCGCGGCCATCTTCTCAAGGTCGTCGCGGATCACCTTGTTGACGTTCGCGTCGCTCGAGAGCAGCTCCTCGTACCCGCGGATCAGGTCGCGGAGCTGCATGTACTCCTTGAGGATCTCGTCGCTTTCGAGGGCCGCGAGTTGGCCGAGTTGGAGCCGGACGACCGCCTCCGCCTGCTGCTCCGTCATGCGGTATTCGGTCACGGTGCCCAGCTCGCGCTGGAGGGCGGCGAAGGCGCCCGCCCCGATCGCGCGCTCCATGAGGCTCGCGGGCACCGTCAGCCCTTGCAGCCGCTCCTTCGCCTCCGTGCGGTTCGCGGACGTGCGGCAGATCCGGATGACGTTCTCGATGTCCGCGATGGCGATGAGCTGCCCTTCGAGGATGTGCCCGCGGCGCTTCGCCTCGCGCAGCTGGAACTCCGTCTTCCGGCGGATCACGTGGACGCGGTGGTCCAGGAACTTTTGCAGCATCTCCTTGAGGGTGAGTTCGCGCGGGCGGCCGTCCACCAGCGCGAGCATGATGATGCTGACCGTTTTCTGGAGCTTCGAGAACTGGTACAGTTGGTTCAGGACCAGGTGCGGGTCGCCCTTGTTCGTCAGCTCGATGACGATGCGCACCGGCTCGCCGTTGCGGGCGCTGGACTCGTCGCGGATGGCGCGCACGTTGGCAACGCGCTCGTCCTTGACGAGCTGCCCGATCTCCTCCACGAGCGCGTTCCGCGTCACCTGGAACGGCACCTCGCGGATGACGATGGTCGGCGTTTTGCCGCGGCCCTCGTCCGCGACGTCCGCGCGGGCGCGGAGCGTGATCTTGCCGGCCCCTTTGGAGTACGCGTCGAGGACGCCCTGCCGGCCCATGACGATGCCGCCGGTCGGGAAGTCGGGCCCGGGGATCAGTTCGATCAGGTCCGCGAGCGTCGCCCCCGGCTCGTCGATGAGTTTGATGAGGCCCTTGCAGACTTCGCGCAGGTTGTGCGGCGGGATGTGCGTGGCCATCCCGACCGCGATGCCGTCGGACCCGTTCACCAACAGGTTCGGGAACTTCCCGGGCAGCACGAGCGGCTCGCGGTACTTGCCGTCGTAGTTGTCGATGAAGTCGACCGTGTCGCGCTCGAGGTCCTCGAGCAGTTCCGCGGCGGCGGGCGTGAGGCGTGCTTCGGTGTAGCGGTGCGCCGCCGGGGGCAGCCCGGCGATGCTCCCGAAGTTGCCCTGCCCGTGAACGAGCCGGTACCGCAGGTTCCAGTCCTGCGCCATGCGGACGAGCGAGTCGTAGATCGAAGCGTCGCCGTGCGGGTGGTAGCGCTTCATCGTCTCGCCGATGATGCCCGCACACTTGCTCGTGGACGACGCGGGGCCGAGCCCGAGGTCGTTCATCGCCACCAAGATGCGGCGCTGCGACGGCTTCAGGCCGTCTCGCACGTCCGGCAACGCGCGGCTGATGATGACCGATTGCGCGTAGGTGAGGTAACTGTCTCGCAGTTCGTCTACGATGTCGAGCGGGTTGACCGGGGCGGCCTGCGCCGCGTTCGGTTCCGTCGGGTCGCCCGGCGGGGGCGTTTTGGCGTCGGCCAAGGAAGGCTCCTTGAGTGCTCTCGCGCGGCCCAAATGGGTGGCTTTTCTGTGGCCACTTTGAGTCCGCGAAGAACAGTGTTATTTTAGGGGAAACGGCCCGCCCGAACCAGCGCCGTAGCCCCGCAGCGGCGACTTTTCGTGTCGCCCGAAGTTGAATCTCGGTAAGCTGTTCGGGTTCGGGTGCGGGTTCTGCTCCGGCTCCGTGTCGCGAAACCTCAAACCGGCAGAGTGCGTCATGCGTTCGACCGTGTTACTGGCCGTGCCGTTCGTTCTCCTGATGGCCCAACCCGTCGGCGCCCAGCCGACCGCCAAGGACGACAAAAAGGACACCGCGGCGGCGGAGCTGACCCGAACCAAAGCGCTCAAGGCGAAGGTGAGCGTGGACTACAAGGACGCCCGCCTCGGCGACGTCCTGAAAGAGTTCGCGGCACAGGCTGACATGCGGGCCGACGCGCTGGTAATGTGGGCGTACGGGCCCGGGTTCCCGTACGCCCAGAAGGTGAGTTACGCCTGCAAGGACAAGGCCATCGAGGTGGCGCTCGACGAGCTGCTGACGAAGGCCGGCGGCGGGCTGGGGTACCTTGTCGTCTCGAAAGAGGACGACCGGCGGGACGGGTGGGTGCTGCTGAACACCACCGGCGAGCGCGGCAGCGAGCTCCCGCCCGCGAGCGCCGAGGACGAGGCCGCCGCGGCCGAGCGCCTGACTCTTGCGAAGAAGTTGATCGACGGCGGCAAGGGGGAGTCCGCGAGGCCGGTGCTGACGCTCGTGGCGAAGAAGTACCCCAACACGAAGGCGGCCGCGGAAGCGCGACAGTTGCTGTCGAAGCTGGACAAATAAGGCCGCAAGGAGGGTGCCGTGAGCGGCATCTGGGGCAACCGCGACGTGCCGTGGATCCCGCCCGAGATGGCGGAGCCGGACGGGTTCGTGGGCGTGGGCGGCGACCTGCGGCCCGCGACGCTGCTCCGCGCGTACGCGGACGGCGTGTTCCCGTGGTTCAACGAGGGCGACCCGATCCTGTGGTGGTCGCACGACCCGCGGGGCGTGATCGAGTTGTACGCCCCGGGCGAGCCCGGGCCCCGGCAGGGCGTCGGGCCGGACGGGCGCTCGCACGACCCGCACCCGGCACACCACGCCCCGACCCCGGCGCCGGGCTACGGCGGGCTGCACGTCTCGCGTCGGCTCGCGCGCACCATCCGCTCGGGCCGCTTCAGGGTGACCGTGAACCGGTGCTTCGAGACGGTCATGCGGGCGTGCGGGGATTGCCGGCCCGAGGGCACCTGGGTGACGAGCGACATGCTCGCGGGGTACGCCGAGCTGCACCGACTCGGGCACGCGCACAGCCTCGAGACGTGGGTGAAGTCTGACGAGGACACCGGCGCGGACGCGTGGGAGTTGGCCGGCGGCACCTACGGGGTGAGCGTCGGCGGGCTGTTCGCGGCCGAGTCGATGTTCTACCGCGTGACGGACGGCTCGAAGGTGGCGCTGGCGGCGCTGGTGCAGCGGCTCCGCGAGCGCGGGTTCGCGCTGCTCGACGTGCAGATGAAGACGGACCACACGAGCACGATGGGCGCGACCGAGGTCCCGCGGCGCGAGTACCTGCGGCGCCTCCGCCGCGCGATCAGCATGACCGGCGTCAGCTTCGTGTGAGGCGGGGCCGACGGGTCGGAAGGTGGGCCGCCGCCCGCGCTTCCGGCCGGTCGGACACGCTTACCCGCGCTGCGGCTCACACCACTTCCATCACGACCCGGAACCCGACGGCGTCCGACGGCAGCTCCGGGGCGCGCCCCCGGCGGGCGGCGCTGCGGCACTCGACCGCCGCCAGGCTCCACGAGCCGCCGCGCACCACCCGCAGCTGCCCGTGCTTGGGGCCGGGCGGGTCGGCTGTCGGGCTGTCCAGGTAGTAGTACTCGTCGAACCAGTCGTTCACCCACTCCTGCACGTTGCCGTGCATGTCGTTCATCCCGAACGCGTTGGCCGGGAACTGTGCGACCGGGCCGGTGCTCTTGCCGGCCAGCTTGTGCCCGGAGCCGTCGAAGAGCGCGTCCTTGTCGGTCACCTTGTCCCCGCACGCGTACTCGCCGGTGGCGCCCGCGCGGCACGCGTACTCCCACTCGGCCTCGGTCGGCAGCCGGTACGAGCGGCGGTGGATCTGCTCCTCCGACGTGCGCGCCAGCCGCTCGCAGAACCGCAGCGCCTGTTCCCAGGTGACCATCTCGACCGGGTGCTCGGGGCCGCCCCCGCGGGCGCGGGTGAACTTGCTCGGGTTCTTACCGGTCACGGCCTCGTACTGGGCCTGGGTCACCGGCACCACGCCGAGGTAGAACGGGCGGCCGATCTTGACCGCGTGGGCCGGGGCCTCGTGGGCGCGGCCGGAGGCGTCGTCGCCCATGCGGAACGTCCCCGCCGGGACGCGCACGAACGTCATGCCGATGGAGTTCTTCACGAACCGCAGGGTGCCGGTCAAGGACCCGCCGGGGCCGCCGGCGGTGGCCAGCCCGCCGCCGGCCGCGGCCAGC
>JBJSXS010000042.1:0-21300 GCA_046086545.1 Gemmata sp. | reverse complement strand
GATGGGTGGGGTGCTGAACGCGCGCGCGGGCACGTTCGCCCTCGCGCGCGCCGGGGTGCCGAACCCCGTTTACATCCCCGCGGCGGGCGAGCCGACCGCGCTGACCGTGCCGGGGCCGTTCCTGGGGACCCCGAACACCGCCTACCAGACCCTCACCGGCACGCTGGGGTCGGGCGACCGGTTGCTCATGGGCACCGACGGCACCCGCCCCGACGGCGCCCCCACCCCGGGCGGCCCGGACCGCCTGCTGGAGGTCGCCGGCAAGCACCGCGCGCTCGCCGGGGAGGAGTTCGTCGATGCAGTCGCGCGCGAGTTGCTCCAGCAGGCGCGCCATGCCGACGACTTCACCCTCTTGGGGCTGGAAATGCTGTAAGGAGGTCGGCGCCGCCCTGCGGCGCCCGGGGCGGCGCCGACTTGTCGCGCCTCGCTCGCCTCTCTACAATAATCAGCCTGATTAGTATTCTCGGAGCAGAGTCATGAAGAAGGGCATTCACCCGAACTACCGGCCGGTCGTGTTCCAGGACGCGGCCGCCAACTTCGCGTTCCTGTCGCAGTCGTGCGTGCAGACCAGCGACACGATCAAGTGGACCGACGGCAACGAGTACCCGCTGTACAAGCTGGAAATCTCCAGCGCCAGCCACCCGTTCTTCACGGGCAAAATGAAGCTGCTGGACACCACCGGCCGCGTCCAGAAGTTCAACGACAAGTACAAGAAGACCGCCGGCGGCTACGGCAAGAAGGACGGCAAGGCCTAGGTCCATGCCGTGCGACGCGAAGAACTAACCGCGCGAGCGGAATCCCAAAGTCCAAGCGGCAAACTTCAACAGGTGCAGCAGCCAGCGCGAGCCGACGCGAACGTGGTTCCGGCGGCCCGCCACTAGCGGGCGCGGCCGGCGGCCGTTGTTTGGTCTTTTGCCGCTCGCTCTTTGGGACTTGTCACTGTCATGTTTCCGTCTCTCGAAGCGCAACTCGCGCGTTACCGCGAGCTCGAGCAGCAGCTCTACGACCCCGCGGTCGCGGGCGACCCCAACAGGGCCGGGGCCATCGGCAAGGAGCGTGGGGCGCTCGCCAAGAGCGTCGAGCCGTACGTCGAGTACAAGCGCCTCTGCGCCGCCGTCGCCGATGCCGAGGCGCTGGCCGCCGACCCCGACATGAAGGCGATGGCCGAGGAAGAGTTGGCGGACCTCCGGCCGAAGCGCGACGCGCTGCACGCGAAGATCGAGGAGCGCCTGCTCGTCGATCCGTCGGAAGACTTTTCCAAGCTCATCGTCGAAATCCGGGCCGGGACCGGCGGCGACGAGGCCGCGCTGTTCGCCGGCGACCTGTACGAGATGTACACGAAGTACGCGCGCGAAAAGGGGTGGCGGGTCGAGGAGATCGCGGCCAGCCCGGGCGAGGCCGGCGGGTTCAAGGAAATCTCGTTCGGCGTCTCGGGCGACGACGCGTACCAGTTCCTCCGGTACGAGTCCGGCGGGCACCGGGTGCAGCGGGTCCCGGCCACCGAGACGCAGGGCCGCATACACACCTCGGCCGCCACGGTCGCGGTGCTGCCCGAGCCGGAAGAGGCACAGGTCGAGATCAACCCCCAAGACCTCCTCATCGAAGTGATGCGGGCCGGCGGCGCCGGCGGTCAGCACGTCAACAAGACCGAGTCGGCGGTCCGCATCTGGTACAAGAAGGGCACGCCCGACGAGGTCGAGGTGAAGTGCCAGGACGGCCGCAGCCAGACGAAGAACAAGGAGCAGGCGATGCGCGTGCTCCGCGGCCGCGTGTTCGAGCGGCAGCAGGAGAAGTTGCACCGCGAGCGGGCCGCGATGCGCAAGGAGATGATCGGCACCGGGGACCGGAACGCGCGCATCCGCACCTACAACTTCCCCCAGAACCGCTGCACCGACCTCCGCATCGAGTTCACCGCGTACAAGCTCGACGCGATCATGACCGGCGACCTCGACCAGATGATCCAGCCGATGCGGGACCACGTCAGGAAAGAGAAGCTCGCCAGCGCCGCGGCCGGGTGAGGGGGCGGCCGTCGGAACCGCCATCCGTACGGACGCGGTCTTCGGCCGGCACCCTCCGCCCGAACACCGGGCCACATCCCCGACCTCACGGGGCGATTCCCCCAACGCCTCAGCGACGGTACGCCCGGCCCCCGCGGGTGTCCCTGAATGGGCGCGAGGTCCGCTCGTTCCACGCCCTCCGCGCCGCCGCTGTGATGGAGGCGCGGCGCCCCCGCTGGGGTTGGGGTTACACCGGCGGACGGCTCTCGCGGAACCGGAACCAGTTGCGGAGAACTCGCTCCGGTTGCTGGTCCGCATGCCCCCAGACCCGGGGGCGGCTGGCCCTTTGTCGGTAGTCAACACGGTCATCGGGTGGTATCATCGCGGCACCGGTCCTCGGGGGCAACGCACCGCCCGCCCGTGGCGAGTGGGGGAAGCATCGCGCTCGAACTCTAAAAGGGAAATGCGTGGAAGGTCGCCAGCACTTCAGTCACGGTCGCCAGGTCATCGCCGGCACCGTCGGCAACATCATGGAGTGGTACGATTTCGCCGTGTACGGATATTTCGTGTCCGTCATCGCCAAGCGGTTTTTCCCAGCTAACGACCCGACCTCCTCCCTGATCGCCGCCTTCGGCGCCTTTAGCGCCGGCTTCCTGATGCGGCCGTTCGGCGGCCTGCTCTTCGGCTACATCGGCGACCGCGTCGGCCGAAAGGCCGCTCTGACCTTTTCCGTGGTGGCGATGGCCATCCCGACCTTCCTCATCGGCCTGCTGCCGGATTACTCGACCATCGGCGTCGCCGCCCCGGTACTCCTCGTCCTCTGCCGCATGGTCCAGGGGTTGTCCGTCGGCGGGGAGTATACGACGTCGGTCGTCTACCTGGTCGAGGGCGCACCGCCGAACCGCCGGGGGTTGGCCGGCAATTGGAGCGGGTTCGGCGCGACCACCGGAACCCTCCTCGGCTCCGCCGTGGGCGCCGTACTGACGTCGGTGTTGGACCCCGAGACGATGCAGAACTGGGGGTGGCGTCTGCCGTTTCTGTTAGGGTTGCTGGTCGGGGTGGGGGGCCTGATGGTTCGTCACGGACTGCCCGAACCGGTCGCCCCGGTCAAGGAGGGCAGTCCGCCCGTCGTCGAAGCGTTCCGCACGCAGTGGCGGGCCATCCTGCAGGTCGTCGGGCTGAGCGTCCTCATGGGCGTCGCCTTCTACCTGATTTTCGTCTACCTGGTGACTTACTACACCGAAATCGACCACCTGAAAGAAGCGGTGGCCCTGAAAATCAACACCGCGAGCATGGTCTTGCTGCTGGCCACCCAGCCGTTCGTCGCCGTGCTCTCGGACCGCGTCGGGCGCAGGCCCGTGCTGCTGGCCGGTTGCCTCGGCCTGCTGGTCGCCGCCTACCCGCTGTTCTGGCTGTTGCACCACGGCAACTTCTGGCTTGTCCTCGGCGGGCAGTTCGGGTTCGCGGTCCTGGCCGCGACGTACAACGCCGTGGTCCCGGTGACGATGGTCGAGGCGTTCCCGGTGAAAGGGCGGTGTACGGCCATCGCGGTCAGCTACAACCTCTCACTCGGACTCATCGGCGGCACCTCCCCGATGGTGGCCACTTACCTGATTCACCGGACGCACGACGACCTGTCGCCGGCCTACTACCTCATGGCGGCAGCGGCGGTGTCCCTGGTGGCCGTTCTGACCTTGCGTGAAACCAGTCGCGAGCCGCTGCGCTGAGAGGGAAACGTGCGGTCGGGCCGGTCGCGCTCGGTCACCGACCCGCCGCTCACGGGCGCCCGCCCGGGTTGGAGCAGGGCTGAGAGGGAATCTTCGGCCGGCGCTCCTGCCCGCCGCAAACTGTAGGTGGCTCAGCGTGCTAGCGCGTTGCATCTCGCGCGCGCGGGTGGTAGCCTGACTCTCACTTTTTCAACGCGCACCACCGCGAGGCCCCCACTGTGGTCGAAGTGTCGTGCCCCCACTGCGGGGTGAAGTTGAAGGCGCCGGACGACCGCGTCGGCAAGAAAGCCAAGTGCAACAAGTGTCAGCAGTCGTTCCGCGTGCCCGGTCCGGCGCCGGCGACCGGGCCGGTCGGCGGTCCGCAGACGCCCGGCGCGGTCGCCGTGCCCGCGCCGCCGCTGCCCCTGCCGGACGAGGATGACCGGCCGCAACCCACGAAGGCAAAACCGGCGGCCCCCACCGCGAAGGCCGCTCCGGCCCCGGCCGCGCCAGCGGGGAAACCGGCCGCGAAGGCGCCGCCCGCGCCTGCACCGGCCGCGCAGCCGCTCGACGACATCCCGTTCGACGACGAACCGGAACCGCCGAAGGCCCAGCCGAACGCGAAACCGGCCGCCAAAGCCAAGGCCGACTCAAATTCGGGGGAGCCCGAGCCGATCCCGGACGACGGCGGCAGCGCGTTCGGGTTCACGGACGAGCCGGTCCCGGCCGAGGCCGCCAAGCCCAAAACGGCCAAGAGGCGCGCCGCCGACGACGACGAGGGACCCGGGGAGAAGCCGCGCAAGAAGAAGGCCCGCACCGAAGAAGAGGGCGACGAGGACGGCGCCAACAAGCCGCGCTACCTGCGCCCCGAGGAGAAGGGCAACGGGATGGTGAAGGCGGTACTGCTCACCGGTCTGGCCGCGTTGGTCGCGCTCGGGCTGGGGGTCGCCGCCGTCATCGTGTTCGTGAAGAGCAACAAGCCGCCGCAACCGACGAAGAAGGACGAGAAGAAAGAGGAGGCGCCGCCCGAAGCGCCCCCGACAACCCCGCCGGCGGTGGCACCCAAAGGGGAGCCGAAGCAGAAGGACAAAGAACCGGTCATCAGGCCGAAGGAAAAGGAGCCAGAGCCGACACCCAAAGTGAAAGAGCCGGAGCCCAAAGCCCCTCCGGCGCGGCCGGCACTGGGGATGGGGGACAAGGTCAAGTCGTTCGTGATCGACAAGGAGCCGGCCAAGCTCGACCGGGCCGACGCGCCTGCGGCCCCGCGGTTCGTACTCGAAACGCCGCTGCCGGCCGTCGTGCGCGTGTTCCCGGCGTCGGACCCGAAGGCGCTCGACAGCTACGTGGCGGTGCGCGAGGGGGCCGGGTTCTCGCTCGACGCGTACAGCCCGTCGTCCGATAAGCGGACCGGGCGCCTGCCCTTCGCCGCCGGTCCGAAGCCGGTGTGCGACGTGTACACGTCCGCGACCGAGGCACAGTTCCTCGCCGTCGCAGACGGGAAACTCACCGTCTGGAACCTGGCCGACCAGAAAAAGCTGTTCGAGGCGCTGGACCCCTACGCGGACAAGCCGGCGCACGCGAGCGACGGCATCGCGGCCGCGTTCTTCTCGACCGCCCCGGGCCAGGTGGTGGTCGTGTCCACGGCCGGCGCGGTCCACCTGTACAACTTGAGCACGAAAGCGACCGTGGCGGAGTTCGTGCCGCCGCACGGGTCGAAGGGGGCCGTCGCGCTGGACGCCGCGGTGGCGAAGGCCGCCGACGGCAGCTCAATCGTGCTGGCGGTCAGCGGCATCGTGTACCAGATCCGCGCCGGCGACAGCCTGGAGCGCCTCCGCGCGCACGACCTGGGCGGCGACGTGCGGGCACTCGCGGTCGCGGCCAGCGGCAGCCCAGGCCGGTTGCTGTTCGCCTTCGAGACCGACACCAAGGGTAAAAAGGACCGGTACCTGGCGTACTACTCGGCGGGCCCGGCAGACAAGCCGACGTTCACCCTCTGGTCGCCGGGCGCGGGCACGCCCACCGGGGCGTTCTGGGTGGACGACACGTCGGCCGGTGTCGCGACCGAGAGCGGGGTGGTGTGGTTCGACGAAGAGATGGACCGGTTCGGCCCGCTGGTGGTGACCCGCCCGGTCGGCGCGTCCGGGGTGTACACCGGGGCCAAAACGATGTTCTGGTACGCGGTCGCGCGGCCGACCAACCCGGCTCAATCGGTAGTGGTGCCGCTGCCGTTCCGGCTGGGGGACGCGGCCGAGTACCGGCGCGAGGCCGCGACCAAGTTGCGGGTCGTCCGCATCGACCCCAACGGCCTGCTGAAGTGAGTTTCGGTGGCCGGCGGTATTCGCTGGCTCACGCGGGGTTGTTGTCTTAGGAAAGATGGTGTCGTGGAACCGATCCGCGCGCCCCGGCGTCTAACCGGGACGCGCCCGACGTGCGCTGTTCACCCCACCGGAGAATTTCATGTTCCAGCGTCTGACCGCGATCGCCGCACTGACGGCGGGCGTCCTCGGCCTGACCGCACTGAGCGTCGCCCAGGACAAAAAGGCCAAGCCGGAAGACCAGGCGAAGGTCAAAAAGGCCCTGCAAGAGGTGCAGGAGTTCATCGGCCAGTGGAACCTCGAGGGCACCCAGAAGGTCGGCACCAAGACCGAGGCGTGGAAGGAGAAGGTGACCTGGGGCTGGAAGTTCAAGGACGGCAACGCGTGGATCGTGATCGACTTCGCCGAGGGCAAGGGCAAGTACTTCACCGCCGGCGAGCTGCGGTACGACGTGGAGAAGAAGAAGTACAAGCTGACCCTCACGCCCACCGCGAAGGGCGAGGCGCCCCAGACGTTCGAGGGCGACATCGCGAAGGGCGCGCTGAAGGTGGAGCGCAAGGACCCGAAGACCAACGACGTGTACCGGATGACGCTCAACACCGCGGCCGAGGGCGCCCGGCTCCAGATGAAGTACGAGAAGCAGGACGGCGGCAAGGGGCTGTTCTCGGCGGTCCACACCATGGCTGGAAGCAAGGAGGGCGAGTCGTTCGCCGGCGGGGCCAAGAAGCCCGAGTGCATCGTCAGCGGCGGCTCGGCCAACATCCCGGTCAGCTACATGGGCAAGACCTACTACGTGTGCTGCTCGGGGTGCAAGGACGAGTTCAACGCGAACCCGGCCAAGTACGTGAAGTAACGGGCGGCAGAAGGTTTGTGATTGACGATTGGAAAGTCCTCGCGCAACCTCCTCGCGTTGCTGGTTTTCAATCGTCAATCACAAATCGCAACTCTTCAATTCCCGCCGCTCCGCTCGATTAGCTCAAGCCCTCCAACCCCCCCGGTCGATCTCTGTGAAGTGGCGCGCCGCGTGTCGGCGCTCCGCGACGGAGGTCCGGCTGTGCGTCCCACGAACACTCTGGTCGTCGCGAGCGGGCTGGCCGCGGCGCTGTGGCTGTCGCTCGCACCGACCGCCAAGCCGCAGGACGGCGCGTTCGACGGCCTCCAGCCGCACTACTGGCCCAACCGCTCGTTCGGGTTCCCCATCGACACGCAGGCGCTCAACTCGCTCGCCAA
Source organism: Gemmata sp. (assembly GCA_046086545.1). Lineage (GTDB taxonomy): Bacteria > Planctomycetota > Planctomycetia > Gemmatales > Gemmataceae > Gemmata. The sequence goes on along the minus strand of JBJSXS010000042.1, from coordinate 14,052 downwards.
CAAGCCCACCCACCTGCAACTCTACTACGCGTCCAACCGCGGCGCGTGGCAGAAGGGGCCGAAGGCGCCGGTCGGGGCGCTGGCGGAGATCACCGGCGACAAGCGGGGCATCCTGTGGGAGGCGCCGCGCGACGGGGACTACGAGTTCGCGGTGCAACTGGTGTACGCCGACGGCTCCGTCGCGCCCAAGAGCGACGCGCTGGCGCCGGAGAAGCGCGTCATCATCGACACGGTCGCGCCCCGGGTGCAACTCGCCCCGGTGGGCAACGGGGTCGAGTGGCGCGCGACCGACGAGAACCTGGACCCGAACGGGATCACGCTCCAGTGCAAGTGGCCCACCAGCAACGAGTGGACCACGGTGCGGAACGCCCCGGCGGACAGGCCGTTCAAGGCCAGCGACGGGTACGCGTGGAAGATGCCCGCGGGCAAGAGCCTGGACGTGCGGGTGCTGGCGAAGGACCGGGCCGGGCACGAGGTGCTGTCGCCGGTGGTGCGCGTGCCGACCGAGGGCGGCACGCCCGTCGGGCTGCCGAAGGCCGGGCCCGCGTGGACCGGCGGCACGGGCACCGGCACGCCGCTGCCCGAGCCGCGCATTGACTTCGTGCCCGCGCTGGAGTTCGACGTCGATTACACCGTCCAGCGGATGGGCCGCTCCGGCGTGCAGGCCGCGCACCTGTTCGTCCTCAAGGAACAGGGCGACTGGGCACTCGTGAAGCGCCACCCGGTGAAGCTGATGCCGGACGAGAAGGGGCCGCACTCGCTGTCGCTGCCGTACAAGGCCGAGCGCGAGGGGACCTACGGGTTCTACGTCATCCCCGAGAGCGGCGCGGGCAAGCGCGCGGAAGACCCGCGGCGGGACGACCCGCCCATGGTGCTGGTGGTGGTAGACACCACGAAACCGGCGGTGGAGATCACCGGCGTGCAGGTGAAGCCGGGCGGGGTCCGCGGGCCGATGGTCGAGATCACCTGGAGGGCGACCGACGCCAACCTGATGCCGCAGCCGGTCAGCCTGGAGTGGTCGCTGGACAAGAGCGCGGTCAAGTGGAACGAGATCAAGTACCGGCTGGACAACAACCTGACCGCGAGTTCCGGCCGGTACGCGTGGGAGGTGCCGGACGAGAAGCTGTGGAAGTTCTACGTCCGCGCGCGCGCGGTCGATAAGGCCGCGAACGTGGGCGAGTTCGTGTGGGGGCAGGAGGTGGTTGTTGATCTGGAGAAGCCGTCAGCGACCATCGACCGCGTGCGCGGCGGGCCGCCGGGCGCCCCGGGCACGCCGAGTCCGCCGGTGAAAGGAAAGGCGGGCGGTTCCGACAAGCCGCCGGTGCCCGACCTGCCCGAACTGAAGCAGTGACGCCCCATGAGCTTGCTGTCCGCTCACATCACTTCCTCATGGACAGTGCGGGCGTTAACATTCTAGCGCCCGTCGATGTTCCATGAGGAACGGTGTTTCCCGCGCACAACTGCACATTCCCGCCCGCGCGGCACATCACTGAAACCGCGCAAACCCGCCCGGAAAGCGCCGGGTAACCTACTGACGTTCCGCTCGCGTTTCCCTTCGTGTGCGATGTTTTCGCCACACCAACGGAAATATCAACCGTTCGCACTGCTTCCAGGAACAGATGTTCGCCAGGGGACAGACGAAGAAGAGGTCGGCTGGGCGGCCGATGGACGCGGCGACCCCGGGCCGCGAACGGACCAGCGTCAAAGAGGGGGGCCATGGACCGACGCGCTGCGGGCCAAGTTGACGCAGCACTACGACCTGAAAGCGATCCTGCTCGGCACCTGGCGATGTGCCGGCGATACGAACTGCTTGCGGAAGCAGCAGGGGAGAGGGAGACAGGCGAGAACGCCTTTCTCCCTCTCCCCTGCTCACCGTCACCGCTTCAACCCGATGCTTTTCATCACGGGCCGTTCAGCCCGGCAACCGAACCCGGGACGCCGAAGAACACGCGCGGCATCTGGTTTAACGGGCCGTCGCCGGCAACGAGCGCGAGGTCGCGGGCGTTGAAGAAGTTGCTCAACGGGTCGTTCTCGTCGAACGGTGTGACATTCCCGATGGCCATGTTGACCACGCGGGAGTACGCGGGCGGGAACGCCTGGAACTCGGCCAGACGCGAACCGAACTCGCCGTTGAACGCGCGGATCAAGGTGCCGCCGGAACGGGCGTCGCCGACCAGGCCGACGTACACCTCGGCCCCCTGGATCCCGTCCGTGCTGCCGGCGGCGACGGTGATCCCGCGGTTGAGGGCCGGGTCGAACGCGTAGTAGGACAGTCGCTCGACCACAGCGGCCGGTCCGTCGAGGCGGCTGTTGCCGGCCTGCCACACGTCCAGCACCTTGACGTGGGGGACGTTGGTCGCGGCCCCGACGACGATCTCGGCGTAAGCGTTCGTGTTGGGAACCGGGCCGCCGCCGCCCCCGCCGAACCCGCCACCCGTCGAACCGGGCGTGGCCGTGGAATCGACACTCGACGCGGCCAGCGTGACGCCGCCCAGGTATGTGCTGTCGAACGCGAAGAAACTGCGGAAGATGTTCCCCCGCATGTCGGTGACGACCACGTGCGGGGAGTTGCCGAGGGCCGCGCCGGCGATGATCTCCGACCGGAACCCGCTGCCCCCACCGCCGCCGTTACCCCTGTTGCCGGTGCCGATCCCGCCGAGCACGTTGCCGACGGCGACGCTGATGCCCCCGAGGTAGCCTGTGGAGAAGACGTTGAACTGGGAGATCAGCCCGCCGTACGCGTTGAACACCTTCACCTGCGGCACGTTTGGGCGCAGCGCGCTGGCGGCCGACACGGCGATCAGCGTGGTGCCGTCGCCCAACAGGTCGCCCACCGCCACGTTCACCCCGCCGGTGAACCCGACGTAGGGGGTGAACTGCGTCTTCAGGTTGCCGCCCAGGTCGTAGACGCGCACCTGCGACTCGACGCCGGGCCCGGTGCCCACAACGTACTCGTTGAACTGGAAAAACCCTTGCGTCCCGAACCCCGGTTCGGGGATCACGTTCCCGATCGCCAGGCTCAGCCCGGTGGCCTGTTGCGAGAACCCGTTCACGGTCGCCTTTGGGAACCCGGGCCGCGTCAGGAAGGTCGGCACGGTGCGATCTTCCAAACACTCGACCGCAAGGCGTGGTCGGCGGGAAAGGTTCGACGAGTCGGACATGAGTTGCCTCCCGAGCAAGAAGTCGTGGCGCAGTCATCCACTACTTCTCAACACCGTCAGAATACTGCAAGTTTCTCTCAGGCGAGTTAAGAGTCCATGAGAAGATTGCGGCCGGCCGGGCGGGTACGGGCGCAGCACCGGCGCCAACGGCACACGGGCCGCCCTCGCACCAGCCCAAACAACGCGCGCATCCGGGCGCAGCCGCCTGAAGGGCAGGTGCTATTGTCGATAAACGCGAAACCGGGCGCCGCGGAGACAGGGGTCAGTCACGAACGCTCCCGAGCGACGAGCGGAACCGGTCCACCGACGCCCGAACCTCGGCGGTGCCCTCCTCGCTCGACGCCCACCCCAGCGCCTCCACCGACACCCCTTCGAGCTGCTTGTAGGTGGTGAAGAAGAACTCCACCTCGCGGACGAAGTGCGTGGGCACGTCTTCGAGCTTCCGGATGTGCGCGAACAGCGGGTCCTTGTGTGGCACCGCGAGCACCTTGAAGTCGTTGTACCCCTTGTCCTTCATGCGGAAGATGCCCACCACCCGGGCCTCGATCAGACACCCCGAGAAGGTGGCCTCGTTGACCATGACCAGCGCGTCGAGCGGGTCGGCGTCCTCGGCGAGCGTCTGCGGGATGAACCCGTAGTCCCCCGGGTACACCGCCGACGAGTACAGGTACCGGTCCAGTTTGATGAGGCCGGTGACCTTGTCCACCTCGTACTTGTTGCGCCGCCCCTTGGGGATCTCCACGATCACGTTGACGACCGCAGCCTCGCCTGTGCCGGGCGGGATCATCATGTAGTCGCGGATGTAGTCGCGCCGAGCGAACATGCTTGTTCCCTTGGGGGTACGAAGGCTGGTGTTAATCTTAGGGGAAGTGCCGACGGCTCGAAAGGCGCCGCACCCGGGACAGGCCAAGCCGGGTACCGGCCCGCGTCCGTTAGGACCGAGCGGCGAGAGCCCCCGGCGCGGGCGGCCGACGAGCCGCGCGGCGGCGACCGGGGCTTCGGCGCCGGGCCGGATCGGCCCGGCGGGTCCGAGGACCGAAAGATCTGCTGAGGGGCGAGCGGCTTCGCGCCCGCACCCTCACCTTCACCCGGGGCTCACTTGAACAAGTCCGCGGGCTTGACCGGAGCCTTCGCCCACTCTTCCTTCCCCTTGAACCGGAACGGGGTCGGCTTGAACTCGCCCACCAGATCCACCTTCGACTTCTCGGGAATCTTGTCCTCCAGCCCCGCAGCCCAGATGCAGCCGTTCACGATAAGGCGCCGGGTGCCCTCGAAGTCCAGGTCCTGCGACGCGCCCATCGTGGTGGTGAACACGCGCCCGACCTTGTCGCCCTCGCCCTTGTAGGTCTTGGTCCACGCCACCGGCATCATCGGGTCGTTCTTCTTGCCGCTCACCGCCTTCGAGTCGGGCTTGAGCGTCTCGGTCACCTCGCCCAGAACCAGGGGCTTGCTGTCCCCGGGCAGCGGTAGCGTGACCGTGTACACGTCGGTGGTGCCGAAGATGCTGCCCGCGTCGATGCCCTTCAGGATCGGGTTCTTGTCCTCGCCCTTCGCGACCACGCCGCGCGTGCCCTCCCTGCCGTGCCCGCCGTGGTGGTTCACCCACTTCTCGCCCAGAACGGCCTTACCGAACCCCCCCTCCCAGCCCTTCACGTTGCTGCCGTTGTTGAACTTGACGAACTTGCTGGTGCCCGGGATGCCGTTGAACGCGTGCGTCGCGGTGCGCAGGCCCACCACCGGCTTGCCCGCGGCGAGGTAGTCCGCGATGTGCTGGAGTTGGTCGTCCGGCAGCGCCAGGAACCGCGTGAAGACCACCATGAGGTCCGCGGTCTTGAGCGCCTCCAGCCCGGGGATGTTGTTGATGTTCGGGTTGACAGTTCCGTCCTTGGGGTCCACCGTGAAGAGGACCGTGCACTTGAACCCGTGGTGCTTGCTGAGCAGCTTCGCGAGCTGGGCGATGGCCTCCTCCGAGCGGTACTCCTGGTCCCCGCTGATGAGGACCACGTGCTTACCCTTGCCCGCCCCATCCCCGCCCTCGAGGACGACGGGCTTGTCTTCGGCGCGGGCGAACGCGGGCAGCGCGAGCAGCGCGAGTGCGGCGGCGAGGCGAGTCAGGTTCATGGCGTGCGGTGGGTGAGAGGTAAAGTAGGACCCGCCCCCGTCCCCGCGGGGCGGGTACGGTAGCAGAAGGCCGCGCCCGCTCCGCCCTGTCGGGCGGGTCCGGGGGCGGGCTCTTCGCGGTGCGCGTCAGTATACGCTCGGGGGCCGGGTAGGTACACTGCCTGAACGACGTTCGGGAGGGCAGCCCATGTTTCGCGCTCTGTTATGCGGGGTCGCTGCGTTGTTCGTTTCCGTCGACGCCTTCGGGCAAGAAGGCTACCAGAAGCCGCCGCAGGCGGTCGTTGACATTCTGGACGCGCCGGCCCCGCCGGCGCTCTCCGTCTCGCCCACCGGCGAGAACGTCCTGCTCGTGCAGTCGGCACGGTACCCGTCCGTCGAGGAGGTCGCGGCGCCGATGCTGCGGCTCGCCGGGCTGCGCGTCAACCCGAGGTCGAACGGCCCGGCCCGGCCGCCGCGCGTGACCGGGCTGTCGCTGGTGCCCGTGAGCGGCGGCGAAGCGAAGGTCGTCGCGCTGCCCGAAAAGGGGAAGGTCGGGTTCCCGATGTGGTCGCCGGACGGCAAGCGGTTCGCGCTCCTGAACACCACCGACGCCGGCATCGAACTGTGGGTGTGCGCCGTCGAAGAGCTGAAGCTGGAGCGGGTCAATGGCGTGCGGGTGAACGGCGCCGTCGGTGACGCGGTGCAGTGGATGCCGGACTCCCGCTCGCTGCTCGCGCAACTGGTTCCCGGCAAGCGGGGCGACGCGCCCGCACCGCCCGTCGCGCCGAGCGGCCCGGTGATACAGGAGAGCGGCGGCAAGGCCGCGCCGGTTCGCACCTTCCAGGACCTGCTCAGAGACCCGCACGACGCGGCCCTGTTCGAGTACTACTGCACGTCGCAGCTGGCAATCATCAGCGGCGAACCGGAAAGGCCCGCGGTCCGGGCCGTCGGCAAGCCGGCGATCCACATCGGCTCGGACCCGGCGCCGGACGGGGCGTTCGTGCTGGTGCACACCGTGCAGAAGCCGTTCTCGTACCTGCACCCGTACACCGCGTTCCCGCGCGCGATCGAGGTGTACACGGCCGACGGCGAGAAGGCGTCCACCGTCGCGGAGCAGCCCCTGCAGGACAAGATCCCCATCGAGGGCGTGCCGACCGGCCCCCGCGCGATCCGGTGGATCCCGACCCAACCGCACGCGCTGATCTGGGCGGAAGCGCAGGACGACGGCGACCCGAAGAAGAAGGTGCCGCACCGCGACGCGCTGTTCACCGCGACCGTCGGCGGGGCGGCGGTCAAGGGCCTCGAGTTGCTGAAGGTGGAGCACCGGTTCGCCGGGCTGGACTTCTTCCCCACCGGCAACCGGATGCTGCTCCGCGACTACGACCGCGACCGCAAGTGGGGGCGCATGTTCCTGGCGCCGACCAGCACCCTGCTGGCGGCGGCGGAGCCGAAGCTGCTGTGGGAGAGGTCGGTGCAGGACCGGTACGGCGACCCGGGCGCGCCGCTGCTCAAGACGCTCCCGAGCGGCCACACGGTCATCCGCACCGCGGGCGACCCGGCCGGCGACACGTTCTTCCTGAAAGGGGACGGCGCGACCCCGAAGGGGGACCGCCCGTTCCTCGACAGGTACGACCTCAGCACCCAGAAGGCGGAGCGCCTCTACCACTGTCCCGAGGACAGGTACGAGGAAGTGGTGCGCGTGCTGAACGCGTCCGGCACGAAGGTGCTGGTCCGCCGCGAGAGCGTGAGCGAACCGCCGAACTACTTCTACAAGGACGGCGCGCACGAGAAGCAGCTGACGAACAACACCGACCCCGCGCCCGAGGTGCGGAAGGCGAAGAAGCAACTCGTCACCACGAAGCGGGCGGACGGCACGACGATCTCGTTCACCCTGCACCTGCCGCCCGGTCACAAGGAGGGCGCGAAGGTGCCGGCGGTGTTCTACGCGTACCCCGTCGAGTTCGCGTCGGCCGACACCGCCGGGCAGGTCGCGGGCTCGCCCCACCGGTTCACCGCCGTCGGCGGCTACTCGCACCTGTTCTTCCTCACGCAGGGCTACGCGGTGATGGAGGTGTCCATGCCCATCGTCGGCCCGCCCGAGACCGCGAACAACAGCTTCGTGGAGCAGCTGAAGGACAACGCCGAAGCCGCGCTCGCGAGGGCCGCGGAGCTCGGCATCGACAAGGACCGGGTGGGCGTGATGGGCCACAGCTACGGCGCGTTCATGACCGCGAACCTGCTGGCGCACACGAGGCTGTTCAAGGCCGGCATCGCCCGGAGCGGGGCGTACAACCGCACCTTGACCCCGTTCGGGTTCCAGAACGAGCGCCGCACCTTCTGGGAGGCGCCCGAGATTTACGGCAGGATGTCGCCGTTCTACCACGCGGAGAAGATCAAGGACCCGCTGCTCCTGATCCACGGCGCCGCGGACAGCAACCCCGGCACGTTCCCGGTGCAGAGCGAGCGCATGTACCAGGCGGTGCGCGGCACCGGCGGCACCGTGCGCCTCGTGCTGCTGCCCCACGAGGACCACGGGTACAGCGCCCGCGAGTCCATCGGGCACGTGCTGTACGAGCAGATCGCGTGGTTCGACAGGTACGTCAAGAACCCGAAGCAGTAGGCGAGCGGAACCGGCATGACAGACGCGCAGTTCGTTCTCGGCATCGACGGCGGGGCGTCGCACACGGTCGCGGTGCTGGCCGACGCGCGCACCGGTGCGGCGCTCGGGCGCGGGGAGAGCGGCCCGTCGAACATTCAGGCCGTGGGCGTCGGGTCCGCGCTGCACGAGCTGAACGCCGCCGTGGTGGCCGCGTTCAGGGCGGCCGGGGCCCCGCGCAGAAAGGTCGCGGCGGCGGCACTGGGCCTGGCGGGCGTTGACCGCAGCGAGGGGTCGGACGTCGTTCGCGGGTGGGCCGAGCTCGTCGAACTGAGCGACCGCCTCACGGTCGCGAACGACGCGACCCTGCTGTTCGCCGCCGGCACGCCGGAGGGCTGGGGGCTGGCGATCATCGCGGGCACCGGGTCCATCGCGTTCACGCTCGACCGCGACGGGCGCGACGCCCGCGCCGGCGGGTGGGGGTACCTGCTGGGCGACGAGGGCAGCGCGTTCCGCATCGGGCTGCTCGGCCTTCGCGCCGCGTGCCGCGCCGCGGACAACATCGGCGAGCGCACCGCGCTGCTGCCGGCGCTGCTGACGGAGCTGGGGTCGGACGACCCGCGCGAGTTCATCCCGGCCGTCTACCGCGGGAAGTGGGACAAGGCCGCCGTTGCCGCGCTCGCCCCGGTGGTGCTGTCGCTCGCGGCGGCCGGGGACCCGACCGCGACCGCCATCGTCGCGCGAGAGGCGCACGACCTCGCGCGGACGGCGGCCGGCGCGGTGGACGCCGGCGGCCTGTCGCCGGCCGGCATCGCGGTGGCGCTCACCGGCGGGCTGGTGGTGGAAAGCGAAGCGTACCGCGAGCGGTTCCTGAGCGAGCTGCGGGCCTGCGGCGTAACGCCCGGTTCCGTGGGCCTGGTGGACGACCCTGTCGTCGGGGCCGTCGTGCTGGCGCGAAAGCTCGCGGGCGCGTGAGCCCCTTCCCGCGTTTTGGCGCGGCCCGTCACGCGGCGCGGTTGGCGCGCGGGTACTCGCCGGTCTGGTCCGCGAGCCACGCGGCGCACCGCGCCCAGTTGCGGCTGTCGCCGGGCGCGATGTGGCCGAGCAGCCGCCCGCCGGTCGCGCCGGTGAGGACCGGCAGGTTCCCGGACACGCCGTCGCACGTCAGCGCGGCCAGTGCCGCGGCGCACGCCGCGTTCCGCGCCAGCGCGGGCACCCCGGCCGCGTCGCCGCGCTCGGCCGCTCCGCCGAGCCGCCTGGCCACCAGTTGCCACAGGAACCCGTTGCGCACCCCGCCGCCGGTGAGCAGCACGCGGCGCGCGCCCTCGGGCTTCATCGGCGGGAGGCCGCACGCGCCGCCGACGGCCCGCGCGACGAGGTGGGTCGCGGTGCAGAGCAGGTCCGGGAGGGCCGCGCCCAGTTGCCGGCCGGCGTCGAACGCGGCGAGCAAAAAGCTGCGGCCGAACGCGTCCGCGTGGACCGCCTTCGGCGGCGAGCGGGTGAGGTGCGGGTGCTCGGCCCACCGCGCGAGCAGCGGTTCGAGGCACTGCCCCTGCACCGCCTGCTTGCCGCCCGCGTCGCAGTGCTCCTTGCCGCGGGTGCCGTGGAACAGAACGGAGTCGAGCAGCGCGTTGCCGGGGCCGGCCTCGAACGCGAACGCGTCCGACAGCTTCGCGCCGGCCGGCACCAGCACCGCGGTCGTGACGGACCCGAGGTGAACCAGGAGGCGCGTCTCGGACGTGTCGCGAAAGAGCAGGAAGTCTGCCGCGGCGGTGAGCGGGCGCCCGGTGCCGCCGGCGGCCCGGTCGCGGTCCGCGAACCCGTGCAGCACCGTCACCCCGGTCTGCTCGGCGACGCGCTCCGCGACCTCGGGCCAGTGGACCGGGATCGGGGGCGCCGGGCGGGCCGGCTCGAGCAGCCCGACCGCGAACGTGTCCCGTGGCGACGCGCCGGCCTTGCCCAGCGCCTGCCGGGCGGCGAACGCCGCGGTGTCGGCGATCCCACGCAGGAACCCGGGCGGCAGCGCCGCGGGCGACGCGCCCCCGGCGCGGAACACGTCGCGCACGCCCGGCGGGAACGCGACCCGCGGCGCCGCGACCACGCGCGCGTTCAGGTCGAGGCCGAGGCCGACCACCTGAACCGCGGCGGCGTCCACGCCCTCGAGCCCGGAGCTGACGGACAGGCCGAGCAGGGTACGAACCATCTTGAACGGTGGCCCGCGGTCAGTGGCCCACCCTCCCCGTTAGACTGCCGCGAGGACGCCGTCGGCGTTGCGCACCGCGGCCTGCACGAAGCACTCGAAGATCTGCACGTCGAGCGCGCTGGCGGTGTCCGCCTCCGGGTGCCACTGCACGCCCACGCAGAACCAGCTCGGGTCCGTCGATTCGATCGCCTCGATGACCCCGTCTGGGGCCTTCGCCGCCACCCGCATCCGCTTGCCCATCTGGTTGATGGCCTGGTGGTGCGTGCTGTTCACGCGGAGCTCCTGCGTGCCGTAGATGTCGTCGAGGCGCGTGTTCTCCTCGATCAGCACCATGTGCCGGTGCGGGGCGCCGGTCTGGTCGAAGTGCGGCAGCGCCTTCGGGTTGTCCACCGGCAGGTGCAGGTGCAGCGTGCCGCCCGCGAACACGTTGAGCTGCTGCATCCCCACGCCGATCCCGAGCACCGGGATCTTGCGCTCGAAGATCTTCGCCAGCAGGTAGCGGTCGGCGTCCTCGCGCCGCGGGGCCATCGGGTTCACGGCCGCGGTGAGGGCCTGCCCGTTGCGCCGCGGGTCCATGTCGGCCCCGCCGGTCAGCACGATGCCGGCGCACTGGTCGAGCAGCGCGTCGACGTCCGCGAGGTTATCTTTCCGCAGCGGGGGCAGGATCAGCGGGAGCCCGCCGGCCGCGATGATGGCGTCGATGTACCCGACGTTGAGTTTGGCGAAGGGGATGCCGTTCTTGGGCGCGACGAAGTCGGCGTTCACCGCGATGAGCGGGCGGGCGGGCGGCGGGGCCGGTTCTTTCTCTTTGATGTTGCGAGGGGGCATGCGCGGCTAATCCTCCGTGACGCGGCACAACTGAAGGGGCATCATGCCCCGCGAGAGGAGCAGTGTAGCGGGCGCGAAACAGGGGATTCAAGCCCAATCCGCGCCGCGGGAGCGCCGACCTCACGAGTCGAAGTACAGCGCGAACTCGTAGGGGTGCGGGCGCACGCGGATCGCGGCGACCTCGGCCTTGCGCTTGTAGTCGATCCACGTCTCGATCACGTCCTCGGTGAACACGCTCCCGTGCAGCAGGAACTCGTGGTCGCGCTCCAGCGCGTCGAGCGCGTCGACCAGCGTGCCGGGCGTCTTCGGCACGTCCTTGAGTTGCTCCGCGGGCATGTCGTAGATGTCCTTGTCCAGCGGCTCGCCCGGGTGCGTCTTGTTGCGGACGCCGTCCAGCATCGCCATCAGCATCGCGGCGAACGCGAGGTACGGGTTCGCGGCGCCGTCGGGGATGCGGAACTCCAGGCGCTTCGACTTCGCGCGCGACGAGTACACCGGGATGCGCACCGCGGCCGAGCGGTTGCTCTGGCTGTACGCGAGGTTCACCGGGGCCTCGTAGCCGGGCACGAGCCGCTTGTAGCTGTTCGTGGTGGGGTTGGTGATCGCGCACAGCGCCGGGGCGTGCTGGAGCAGGCCGCCGAGCGCGTACATCGCGAGTTCCGACAGGCCGGAGTAGTCGCTGCCGGAAAAGAGGTTCACGCGGTCGCCGCCCTTGTCCTTCCACAGGGAGACGTGGACGTGCATCCCGCTGCCGTAGTCCTCGAACAAGGGCTTCGGCATGAAGGTCGCGGACTTGCCGTGCCGCCGGGCCATGTTCTTCACGATGTACTTGTACTTCAGCACGTTGTCGGCCATCGCCACGAGGTCGTCGTACCGCACGTTGATCGCGCACTGCCCGCCGGCGGCCTTCTCGTGGTGGTGGCTCTCGACCGTCATCCCGCACTGCATCATCGCGAGCATCATTTCGCTGCGCAGGTCGTGCAGCGAGTCGGCCGGCGGGCACGGGAAGTAGCCCTGCTTGTACGGGATCTTGTAGCCCAGGTTCGGGCGCTCGTCGCGCCCGGTGTTCCACTGCCCCTCCCCGGAGTCCACGTAGTAGAACGCGGAGTGCGGCGTCTGATCGAACTTCACGTCATCGAACACGAAGAACTCGAGCGAGGGACCGAACATGGCGGCGTCCGCCACGCCGGTTGACTTCATGTAGTTGACGGCTTTTCGCGCCACGTTCCGCGGGTCGCGGGAGTAATCTTCCTTCGTGAGCGGGTCCTGGATGTTGCACAGCATCGCGAGCGTGACGTCTTTGCAGAACGGGTCGATGAACAGCGTGTCCGGCTGCGGCATGAGCAGCATGTCGGACTCGTTGATCGCGACCCACCCGCGCAGGCTGGAGCCGTCGAACCCGATGCCGTCCTCGAACGCGTTCTCGTCGAGCACTTCGGCGGGCACGGTGAAGTGCTTCCACAGCCCCGGGAAGTCCATGAACCGCAGGTCCACGGCCCTCACCTCGCGCTCGCGGATGTAGGCCAACACTTCGCGGGGTGTGCGTGCGTGCGACATTGCGTGGCAACCGAGTCGGATGAACGGGCCGGTGGGCGCGAACGCGGGAGAGGTGAAGCGCGTGCCGTTAGTATATGGCGAACTCCGGCCACAAGGCCGGGTGTGTGGCGCAAAAAACCGTTGAGGAGGTGACCGATGACCGAAGCGGAATGGCTCCAATCAGCCCAGGTGCAGAACCTGAAGAAGCATCTCGGGTGTCCGCTCTCAACGCGCAAATGCCTGCTCACGCTCTGCGCCTACGCCCGGCACATTGCGCCACACGTTGTGGTACCGCGGGTGATGGAAATCGTTGCCGAGTTTGAGGCTGGGGCTGACAGAGAGCCGCGAATCACACTCAATCTTACCGACTGCTTTGCGATGCAAGAGGAGTTGTTAGGCCATTTAACCCAAAACAGTCCCGAATGGTCCATCGCGTACCTGATCCTCCACAGCCTGCATTCAGCATCCGAGCGCGGATATCTCGGGATCGGCGCGTTTGAAGGTATAAGTCATCAGGTCGCACTGGTCACACATCCCACGGCACACCACAACTACAACCGCCGAAATTTGAACCCCAAAGCTGTCGAGACACACCTACACGAGAACGCGATTCGGATTGAATTTACACGCGACATCTTCGGGAACCCGTTCCGCCCGGTGGCGTTCTCCCCTTCGTGGCGCACCGACACGGCCGTGGCCCTCGCACGGCAGATGTACGAGAGCCGTGACTTTTCCGCGATGCCGATTTTGGCCGACGCGCTCCAAGACGCGGAGTGCGACAGCGAACAGATCCTCAGTCACTGCCGCGACGAGGGACGCAGGCACGTTCGCGGGTGCTGGGTGGTGGATCTCGTGTTGGGTATGGAATGACGCACACAAAGGCGCATCAGGCGCGTCAGGCGCGCTACCGAGCCGCGACCGCGCGGGACCGGCCACGCACCGGAGTCGCGCAGCGCGGTTCTGAATTTCGTCGGCCGCTCCCGTGTGGTCGCGGCTCGATCGCAAGGCCATAGCCACGGCAATCAACGCACCCCCACACCGAAGGCGATCGATGTCAAATCTGCCCATCCGCCGAGTCGTCCTCTACAAACACGGAGTTGGCTACTTCGAGCGCGAAACCGCCGTTGAGGGCGACCAGTCGCTCACGCTGTCGTTCAAGCAGCGCGAGGTGAGCGACGTACTCAAGTCGCTCACGGTTCTCGACCTCGACGGCGGCACCGTGTCCGCGGTCAGCTACGATTCCACCACGCCCGTCGAGCAGTTGCTCGCCGAGATCGCGCTGAGCATCCCCGACTCGAGCAGCCTCACGGGGTTGCTCCCTCAGATCAAGGGCGCGCGCCTGTCGGTGCGTCCGACCGGCGGCACCGCCACACAGGGGGTGATTCTGGGTATCGACAAGCTCGAAATCCGTACCGAACACGGGCTCCGAGAAACGCACCGGCTCTCCCTGCTCACCGACGCGGGCGACGTGAGCAACTTCGACCTGTTCGACCTCGACCTCACGATTCTCGACGAGGGCGTGAAGCGGGACCTCGACTTCTACCTCCGCACGCAACTCGCGGCGAAGAAGAAAGACGCTCGCGTGTTCACGCTGTTCGCGCAGGGCGCGGGCACGCGCCGCGTGCGCG
>JBJSXS010000041.1:0-3598 GCA_046086545.1 Gemmata sp. | reverse complement strand
CTACGAGCTGTTCGTGCCCGACCGCAGGGACGCCAAGAGGCCCGTGCCCGCGATCCTGTTCGTCTCCGCGGGCGACGAGCCGGCCGGGTGGAAGGCCTGCGAGAAGGTGTGCAAGGACGGCGGGTTCGTGTTCGTCGGGGTGCGCGGCGCGGGCAACAGCGTGCCGGCGCCGAAGCGCGTGCGCATCGTCCTCGACTGCACGACGACGTGCGGCGGCAGCTCCCGCTGGACCCGGACCGCACCTACATCGGCGGGTTCAGCGGCGGCGCGCGGATCGCGTGCGGCATCGGGTTCGCGCTGCCCGAGTACTTCGGCGGCCTGATTCCCGTCTGCGCGGGCGGCGACCTGCGAGAGGAACCGTGGCTGCGGCACCGGCTCGCCGACCGCGTCAGCGCGGCACTGATCACCGGCGAAACCGACTTCAACCGCGGCGAGGTCGAGCGGTGGAAGGGGGGCGAGTGGAAGGACATCGGGGTCCGCACGCGCGTGTGGACGCAGCCCAAGATGGGCCACGCGATGCCCCCGGCGGCAACCCTCGCCGAGGCGGTCAAGTGGCTCGACGACGGGGCCGCGGAGCGCGCGAGGGTCGCGCAGAAGTCCCCGCGGTCGCGCGCGGCGCCGGACGGCGCCCTCGCGCGCGACGAGGACGCGAAAGCGCTCTTCGATGAGGGGAAGGCGCTGCTCGCCTCGAAGGCGACGCAGTACCGCGGGTTGATGCTGGTCAAGGGCGCCGCGGGCCGCTGGCCCGACCTCCCCGCGGGCAGGGCCGCGCTCGCGCTCCTGACGGAATACGACTCCAAGAAGGACCGCCCGTGGGAGGACGACGACCTCGCGGAGCAGCGCAGGAGCATCGCTGCCGAGGCCCGCGCGCTGGGCGACTACGCGCTCAACGGCATTCCCGCCGGGTCGCAGTACGAGAAGCTCAAACCGGACATCGCGAAGCGCGCCATCGAGCTGTGGGGCGTGCTCGTGAGCGACGCCCCGAACTCCGCGCTGGGCAAAGAGGGCAAGAAACTGGCGGCGGAGCTGGAACCGCTCACCAGGAAGAAGAAATAGTCCGCAACACCGAAAGGACTCCCGTATGTCCACCGACCGCACGCAGGGGTTCAGCACGCGGGCCATTCACGCCGGACAGGACGCGGACCCGGCCACCGGCGCGACCGTCGTGCCGATCTACGCGACCAGCACGTACACGCAGGCCGCGCCGGGGCAGCACAAGGGCTACGAGTACAGCCGCAGCGGGAACCCGACCCGCACCGCGCTCGAAACGGCGCTCGCGGCGCTCGAAGAGGGCGAGCGCGGGTTGGCGTTCGCCTCCGGCCTCGCGGCGACGACCGCGGTGTTCGGCGCGCTCCTGCGCCCGGGCGACGAGGTGGTCGCGTCCGCGGACCTGTACGGCGGCACCTTCCGGCTGCTCGACAAGGTGTTCAAGCCCTGGGGGCTGGCGGCGAAGTACACCGCCGACAGCTCACCGGCGGGGTTCGAGCAACTCGTCACGCCGAGGACGAAGCTGGTGTGGATCGAGACGCCGACGAACCCGCTGCTCCAGGTTCTCGACATCGAGGCGCTCGCGGACCTCACACACAAACGCGGTGCAAAGCTCGCCGTGGACAACACGTTCGCATCGCCGTACCTGCAGCGCCCGCTGGCACTCGGCGCGGACCTCGTGGTTCACAGCACCACGAAATACCTCGGCGGGCACTCGGACGTGGTCGGGGGGTGCGTCGCCGGCGCCAGAGACCTGCTCGAGCCGATCAAGTTCTACCAGAACGCGGCCGGCGGCGTGCCCGGGCCGTTCGACTCGTACCTCGTTCTGCGCGGCCTGAAGACGCTCGCGGTGCGCATGGACCGCCACTGCGACAACGCGATGGCCCTGGCGCCGTGGCTGCAGGCGCACCCGGCGGTTGCAAAGGTGTACTACCCGGGGTTGCCCGAGCACCCGAACCACGCGGTCGCCGCGAAGCAGATGAGGTCGTTCGGCGGGATGATCTCGCTGAAACTCCACGGCGGCACCCCGGCGGCGAAAGCTTTCCTCACCCGCACGAACCTGTTCAGCCTCGCGGAGAGCCTCGGCGGGGTCGAGTCGCTGGTGTGCCACCCGACCACGATGACGCACGCGAGCATCCCCAAAGAGGTGCGCGAAGCCCGCGGCGTCGATGACGGCTTGATCCGCCTGAGTGTCGGCATCGAGGACGTGGCCGACCTCCGCGCCGACCTGGAGCGCGCGCTGGCCTCGGAGTGACGCCTGGTCGAGTGCAGAACGGAGGCGCGGAACCGCTTTCCAAAAGAAATGAAGGCGGTAGCGTGCTGAGGTCCCGCGCCGCGCACGACTCGCGGTGCCGCGGCGCGATCGGCGCGTACGAGGCCACCTCCGGGAAGCGGCACCCTCAGCCCACCGGTCGGCGGAGCAGCTCCCAGTTCGGCAGCCCGCCGGTCAGCACGCGGCGCCCGAGCAGTTCGAAGCCGAGCTTCTTGTAAATCGCCACATTCGGCTCGGTCGCGGTTTCAAGGTAGACCGGGACGCGGCCGCGGTCGGCGGCCGCGAAGATCGGCTCCAGCGTGACGCGACTCAGCCCGCGCCCCTGCGCCTCCGGGCGCACCCCGAGCAGCGGGACGTACCAGTGCGGCCCCGGCACGTGCGCGGCGCGACGGGCGTCGAACTCGGCTTCGAGCCGCGTCAGCACCCGGAAGGCGCGCCACCCCAGGCGCCACGCGAGCGGTGCACCGCCGGCGCAAATGGCGTCCCAGCGCGAGGGCCACTCGCGCCCCGGGGGCCACGCGCACGCGACCGCAGTGCGGTCCGGGGTGCCGAACGCGCCCCTGACGCGCACCGCGGTGCGGAACAAAAAGCGGCAGAGCGCTTCGGTGGCGCGCGGCCGGCGCGCGGCGCCCGGGCAGAGGACGGCGAAAAGCGGGTAGTTCGCGAACGCCGCGCCTAGCGCCGCGACCGCGTCGCGCTCGTCCGCCAGCGAGAGGGGCGCCGCCGTCACAGCACCGCCACTTCCACGAGGTTGTCGAAGAACGTCGCGCCGCCGCCGAGGTCGGTGGTCGCGGTGCTCGTGGTGGCGTTGCAATTGAACCCGTCGTCGGTGAACTTGCGCCACCACAGCCCGAGCGACACCACCACCCCCGGCCTCACGGTGTCCGCGTGCACCGCCCTGGCGCGGAACTTGCCACGCCCGTTGAACACGCGCACCAACTGACCGTCGGCGATGCCCCGCGCGGCCGCGTCTGCGGGGTGGATCTCGAGCGTGCGCTCGCCCGCGCTCTTGCGCAGCGCGTCCACGTTCACGAAGGTGGAATTCAGGAACGACGGCGCCGGGGGGGTGAGCAGTTGCAGCGGGTACCTGGCCGCGAGTTCCGGGTTCGTCTGCGGGTCCTCGTGCGGCGGCGCGTAGTGCGGCAGCGGGTCACGGCCCGCACGCGCCTCGCGCGCGGAGTACAGATCGCACTTGCCCGACGGCGTCGGGAAGTTGCCCCCGGCGAACGGCGCCCAGTCGCGCGGCACGTTCAGGCGCACCGGACCGGCCTTCGTCGCCTCCAAGGTGATGCGGCGGAGCGGCTCCGGCTGTGCGGCGGCCCCGCCCGCAACGGGCGG
>JBJSXS010000040.1:0-3952 GCA_046086545.1 Gemmata sp. | reverse complement strand
CGCGGCTCGGCTTGCCGAACTCCGCCGGCACCGGCGGAACGAGGTCGTACACGCGTCGGGGCTGGCAGCAGTACACGTGCGCGCCGGCGCTGCGGTCGTACCAGACGTTCTCCACGATGCCGTTGGCGCTGGGCGGCGCGCCGGTGGAGAGCGCCGCGTGCCCAGGCCCCGTCGAGGTGCAGGCGTAGGGCACGTGGCACTCGCTGAACCACACGCCTTCTCTCTTGACGCGCTCGAACCCGTCCGGGCTGTAGCACTCGGCCCATCGCGAGAGGTAGTCGCCCCGCATCTGGTCGAACACGACGAACACGACGAGCTTCGGCGCCGCGCTCGCGCCGGACGTCGGTCCCTCGGGGGGCGGCGCCTTCGGGTCGAACTTCCCGTGCGGCGGGCGCGGCTCCGGGGCCGGCGGGCGCAAGAGGAAGTACCCGCCGATGCCGGCGACGAAGGCCATGAGGCACAGGGCCGCGAGGGTAACCCGGATGCTCGGCATGTGACCTCCCGGCGGGCCCCGCCCGCCGGGGCGGGGCAATGCTGACATGCGGGTCGTGGCGCCAAGAACGCCCCCGCGGGCGGGGCCCGCGGGCGCTACTTCCCGTCGCCTTCGAGCAGCTCCCACTTTTCGCCGAAGAACCCGCCGCGGACCACCTTGCCCGGGAACCGCGCGTTCGGCGGTGTGGCGGTGTCAATAATGGCGTAGTCCGGCAGCTTCGGCGCCTGGCGGGCGTTGTTGAGGTAGTCGTACTCGCGGTACGTGAACCCGCTGTTGACGACGACATACTTCTCCGGGTTCAGCGGGTTCGGGTAGATGAGCACCGGCGCGTGCGTCGCGGCGTCGTAGGTGTCCTTGCCGACCACCACGCCCTTGTCGGTCCACTTGATCGGCAGCTTGTCGGCCACCTTCGCCAGCACCGCGTTGCTCTTCGGGTCGCCCCAGAGGATGAGGTTGCTGTTCGCGATGTCCGCGTCCGTGAGTTCGCCGTCCGACTTCACGCGGGCGTCGCCGCGGAACTGCTTGCGCCAGTGATCGACCGCGTGCTTCATCTCTTTCTCGACCCACTCGCCGACCTTCGCGTTGGCCGCCTTGCCGGTCGGCCGGACCATCACGAACGCGTCCATGAACGCGTCGTCGATTGGGCCTTGCAGGCCCGGCTTCTTGGGCACGTGGAGCGCGCTGCCGGGACCGCCCCACGCCTTGCCGCCGGTCTGCTCGAACCACGCGCTCACGCCGCCCCCCGATTTCTGCCACACGCCGTCCGCCCGCGCGCCGTTAATGAGCACCCCGTTCTTCGGCTCGGCCGGCAGCGTGACCCGCAGCCCCGCCGCGCCGGTCGCCTTCAGTTCGACCTTGTCGTCCCTGTACGTTCCACTCACCGTGGCCGGTTCCCAGTGCTTTTCGAGCCGCACCACGGACAGCCAGGCGCACTGGTTGTACCGCAGCGTGTAGGTCACGAACTTGACCTCCGCGGGCACCGCCGGTTTGCCCCTCGCCACGGCGGCGTCGATGAGCTTGTTCACCTCGACCTTCGCGTCCTTCTCGTAAGAGTGGCCGGTCTTCGGCCCGATGATGTGCTTGAGTTCGAGGCCCACCCTCTTCATCTCGCGCTCCATCACGTCCGCGGCCTGCTTTTGCTTGTCGTCGGCCCCGCTGTACGCGACCGTCGGCAGGTTGAAGAAGTTGATCGCGTGGTCGCTCGCGTTGTACCAGCGCCACAGCTTCTTCTCGTACCACGGGGCAGCGCCGGTGTCCTCACCCTGGAAGACCTTCAGGAACTCGGGGGTCTCGCTGAACCCGGCGCCCGGGGCGCACGCGGCCCACAGGGTCGGGTAGTGCGCGCCGTACTGCCAGCACGCCGCACCGCCCATGCTGAACCCGCGAGCGACCAGTCGCGACTCGTCGATGCGGTAGTGCCTCTTCGCGTGCTCCAGGCACTCGAACGTGTCCACCTCGCCCGCGAACTTGTTCGCGTTGCTGAACCGGCCGTAGGGGTGCAGGATGAGCGCGCCGGGCGCCGGGATGATCCCGCCGGCCCCGGGCGCGTTGGCCATGAAGTTGGCCTCGCTCACGTTCTCGAACCGCCCGTGCCACCAGAAGTCGAGCCGGTGCTTGGCGGTCGCGGCGAAGTCGTACACCTGCGGCACGATCATCCAGTACGGCTGGACGTCCCCGTCGATCTTCGATGCGTAGCCGCGAAGCACGCCGCCCGTTTGCGTGGCCCAGGGCGTCTTCCCTTCCTTCAGCGCCTTCGCGCGCTCGAGCCCTGCCGCGAGAGCTTTCTTGACGTTAGCGGCGGGGGCGGGCGCCTTCCCGCCCTTCGGCGGGACCGGGTCGAAGATCTCCTTGTGGTCGAGCGCCCACCGCACGGCCTTTTCGTAGATGAGCACGTCGGGCAGCAGGTCGTGCTTCCCGATGTCTTTGATGAGCTGTTGCAGCTCCGCGAGACCTTTTTTGAGGGCGTCGCGGTCGGCCTCGGGGATGTCGTTGCCGACCGGCGGGACCGGGCGCACGTTCTCGACGATGTTGTCCTTCGGCCCGTCGGCGCGCGCGCCGACGCTCGCCAGCAGCGCGAGCGCGGTGAGGGCGGCGAGGAACAGGCCGGCAGCTAGAGCGCGGGGGAGCGCGAACATGGAGGCGCCTCGGCGGGGTCGGTGGGTGAAGGGCAGTGTAAGAGCGGCGCTCTAGAACGTCTCGCACGCGCCTGCTAGAACGACAATCGAAGGGTTTCGAACACCAGGGACATTCCGCAGGGCAGCAGAGTCCCACTACTGAGGGCTTCCAGTGGCAGCGACGAAGATGATCGACATCCGGCGGGGCATGGTGCTGAACATGGACGGCACCCTCTTCTACTGCCTCGACCGCGACCTGAACACGCCGGGCAACTGGCGCGCGATCCTGTACCTCAAGCTCAAAAACATGACCACCGGGGCCATCACCGACGAGCGGGTCCACCCGGACCACAAGGTCGACGTGGTGTACCTCGACACCAAGGACTACACGTACTCGTACCAGGACGGCGAGGACTTCGTGTTCGTGGACGCCGAGACGTTCGAGCCGGTGACGCTGTCCGGCGACATGGTCGGGCACATGATGAAGTTCATGCGCGAGAACGACCCGTGCAAGATCACGTTCTACGACGGCAAGGCGCTGTCGATGGAGCTGCCGCAGACGGTCACGCTGAAGATCACCGAGACCGAGCCCGGCATCAAGGGCGCGACCGCCGCCGCCCAGACCAAGCGCGCGGTCCTCGAAACCGGCCTGGAAATCCAGGTGCCGTCCTTCATCGCCGAGGGCGAGCTGGTCGTCGTGCAGACCGAAGACGGCAAGTACCTGCGCCGCGCGAAGGAAGGCAAGTAGCGGCTTCGCGGTCGGTGAGTGAGGGCGAGCAGCGGGCGCGGGCCGCCGGCTCGCCTCAGAGCGGTCCCGCCTCGACCCGCGTGCCCGGCAGCCACTGCCGCAGCCACTCGCCCGATCCCCCTTCGGCGTAGCCACAGACGCGGACCAGCGGCAGCCCGCGAACCGCGTCCGGGTGCGCGTACCACTCGTCGCGCGGCACCGTGTCGCAGCCGCTCAGATCGACCTGTCGCACCGGCTGGCGCGCCCGCACCGCGGCGCCGTGCTTCAGCCACTCGGCCGCCGGGCACGCGACACACTCCACGAACCCGCGGCGCCACGTCAACCGCTCGGCGCCCTCGACGCGCAGGTGCGTGCCCACGCGCACCAACTCCGGGCACGCTTCCATCGCCCAGAAGAGGTGAGACGTGGACAGCGGCCCGAGGAACGTGCGCTCCTTGCTCCGCAGTTCATCGATACGGGCTCGTCTCGCCCACACGTCGTCCGGTGCCGCCGGCGCGGCGGTTTCTAGCCGCGCGAGTTCGACTTGCGCGCGGATGAGCGCGGCGCGGTCCGGGGCGCCGTTCTCCTCAAGGAAGTCGGCCGCGACCAGGCGCACCG
>JBJSXS010000039.1:0-3649 GCA_046086545.1 Gemmata sp. | reverse complement strand
GCGCACGACCGAAGCCCGGCCCGCCGCTGCCGGGCGGGCTGTGCCTCCGGTTCGCGGCGGGCCGTGCTTCTCTTCGGGCCTCTCGGCTCCCGGACCTCGGTCCTACGGCTGGGGCGGGACCGGGGGCATGATGCCGTTGATCTTCGCCTTCGGCTTGGTCAGGTCCACCAGCATCGGCTCGCGGGTGATCACTTCCTTTACGTTCCCCGCCGCGTCGCGGGCGGTCGCCTTCAGGTACACGCGGGCCGGAATGCCCGGCGGCACCTTCCAGCTGTACTGCCCGGTGTTCGCCAGGCGCCGCGCGACAGGAGCGGTCATCGCGGTCGCCTGAACGACGGGGTCGGTGCCGGTGGTCGCGACCGGCTTCCACGGCCCGGTCGGCGCGTCGCTCCACTCCAGCGTGATCGGGTCGTCCCCGAAGTTGCGGTCGCTGGCCTTCCACTGGATGACCAGCGCGTCCGGCGCGTTCGGGTCTGAGGCCGGGGCGTACAGGTCGATCTGCGGCGGGGTCACGTCTAGCACCACGCGCAGGTCCGGGGCGTCGCCGACGGTCGGCTCGCGCTCGCTCAATCCGGCGCCGCTGACGGGCACCAGACGGAACCCGTAGGGGCCCTCCAGCTGGGCGTTCTCCTTCACGTCGAGCACCACGCGCACGGTCCCGCCCTTGCCGTCGTGCTGGCTCCACTTCTGCCACGTCTGCCCGTCGTTGCGGGTCACCCACAGGTCCACCCGGCTGATGCCGGACGGGCCACGCTGCTCGAGGTCGAAGCCCAGATCGAACCGCGGGAACCGGATCGCCTGCGCGCGGGCCGCCTCGGCGGGCGGTTGGGTGCCGGTCCAGACGCCGGCCGGGGCCGCGACCGCGGGCCCGGGCGGCGGCGCTTTCGGGTCGAAGGTGGTGAGCGGCTTCGGTCCGTCGTGCGCCCCAGGGCCGGTAACCAGCGGCGCGCTCGGGGTTTCGGGCGCGTACGGCGCGATCGGGGTGTGCGGCGCGGAGCCGACCGGCTTCACCGCGGGGTCGGTCCGGGCCGGCGCCGTGCCGGCGTCCGTCTTGACCGGCGGGGCCGGCTCGACCGGCGGCGCGACCGGCGCGAGGTTGGGCGGGGTCACCGTCGGCGGGAGCGGCGGGATCGGCCTCGCGGCGCCGCCCGCGTCCGGCGCGGGGTAGGTGGCCGGCAGCTCCTTCAGGCTGGTGGACGCCGCGCCCCCGCCGACCGGGAAGTCGCGGGTGGCCTCGGTCTTGTTGCCCGCCACATCGGCGGCGGTGACCCGCACCGTCACCCCCTCGGGGGTGCCGCACGGGAACTTCACGCCGGTGCGCGACGCGGCCGGCAAGGTCACCTCCTGCCAGGCCGCGGTCGGGTTGTTCGTCGGGCGGAAGTGGACCTTCGTTTCCGCGTCGTTCGGGAACTTGTCGTCCACGGCCCACTCGATGACGATCTCCTCGCCGGTGCGGCGCGCGTTGGTGACCCGCACCACCGGCGCGGCGGTGTCGATCACCATCTTGAGGTCGGGCGGGTCGCGGGTCAGGTCCGCCGGGTCTTTGTTGCCCTTCAAGTCCTCGATCTGCATCTTGAACCAGTAGATGCCGTCGTCCTTGGCGACGTACACGAACGCGTCCTTGTCCGGGGTGACGAACCCCTCCTGATACCAGGTGTTCTCGCCGTTGCGGGCGACGTACAGCACGACCTGCCGGATGGACTTGCGGTCCTTCTTGTACTCGATGGGCAGCCGGATCGTGCGCGAGGCCATCGGGTAGTAGTCCGGGCCGAGCGGTTGGCCCATCGTCAGCCCGATCAGGGCGGCGGCGGCGAATGTCATGGACTCGTCCCCGATGTCCGGTGTGGAGCGCCCGCGCGGAACACGGGCCGTATCGGGTGTATCGGCTGTGCCGGCGCGGAAATTGAGGACTTCCCGCGAGCGGCCGGAATTCACTCAAGTTGATACCGACCCACCCCCGGGCCATCCCAGCAGGGCGGGGGCCGGGCGGTGGGCTGTCGTTGCGAGGAGCGTTCACATGACCGCTGACGAACTGCGGCAACTGTTGGAAGGCGTGCGGGTCGGGGCGGTCGACGTGACCAGCGCGGCGGCGCGCCTGGGTCAGGCGGCGGTCGCCGATCTCGGGTTCGCCACCCTCGACCTGGACCGCCAGCGGCGGTGCGGGTTCCCGGAGGTGGTGTTCGCCGAGGGCAAGACGGCGGAGTGGGTCGAAGGCGCGGTCCGGCGGCTCGCGGAGGCCGGGCAGGACTGCTTCGTCACCCGCGTCAGCGCGGACAGGCCGCGCACCTCGCCGGGCACTTCCCGCACGCGGAGCAGGACCGGCTCGCGCGCACCTTCTGGCTCCCGACGAGCGGGG
The DNA here is from genome assembly GCA_046086545.1 of Gemmata sp. Lineage (GTDB taxonomy): Bacteria > Planctomycetota > Planctomycetia > Gemmatales > Gemmataceae > Gemmata. Next base: position 1,293 of record JBJSXS010000039.1, on the reverse strand, counting down.
AGCGGCCGAAGCCGGCGGGGAGGGTGTGCGTGGTCACCGCGGGCACGAGCGACCTGCCCGTTGCTCAGGAGGCACTGGTGACCGCGAAGGTGATGGGCGCCGCGGTGGACCTGATTGTGGACGTGGGTGTGGCCGGCCTGCACCGCATTCTGCGGCAGGTGGGTCGGCTCGCGAGCGCGGACGTGGTGATCGTGGTCGCGGGGATGGACGGTGCGCTGCCCAGCGTGGTGGGCGGGCTGGTCGATTGCCCCGTCATCGCCGTGCCGACGAGCATCGGGTACGGGGCCGCGTTCGGCGGGGTCGCGGCGCTGCTGACGATGCTGAACAGTTGCTCGGCCGGGGTGTGTGCGGTGAACATCGACGCCGGGTTCAAGGCCGGGTACGTCGCGGCCCGGTTCGTGAAGCGCTTTCAAACGAAGGACGCCCGGGGCTGAACGCCCGGGCGTTCTTGACGCCGCGCCGGTTGCTTACTGCGCGCCGAACGCGCCGGGGCTCGGGTTGTGCGTCGGCAACTTGCCCGGCGGGGCGGCGGGGGGGGCGATGGGCGCGAGCGAGTTGGTCGGCGGCGCCACCGCGAAACCGCTCCCGGCGGTCGCGGCGCCCGGGGGAGGCGGCGGTAGCGGGTCGTACCCGGGCGCCAGTGCCGGCACCGGCGAGGCGCTGGCGGTGGTGCTGCTCGGCACCGTGTTGGTCGGGGGCGTGTTCAGGCCGTTCAGACGCGGGTCCACGCCGCCGGCCGGCACGGTGTACGGCTGCACGCTCGGCATGATGCCCGGTTGCGCCGGGGCGCCGATCGTGCCCGGGGCGCCGGGGGCGGCCTGGTAGTTGATCGGGGCGGCGGTCCCGGTGCCGGTGTTGGTGTTCAGCCCGCTGCTGCCGACCCGCGGCTGGCCGACCGTGCCGCCGGTCTGCTGGATGCCGCCGGTCTGCTGGATGCCGCCGGCGCCCGCGGTTGCGAACTGGCCGCCCGCCGCGCCCGCTTTGCTGTTGGTGATCGCCTGCCCGTTCGCCCCGATCGTCGGCGTGCCCGGCAGCCCGGGCGTCGGCTGTTTGGTGGCGACCTTGTTTTTCGTGTTCTTGTCGCTGCTCATGCACCCGACGAGGCCGGTGCAGAGCAGCACCCCCAGCCCGGTCGCCGCGACCCGCCCCCACCGACCGCGCGTTCCCTGCGCCATGTTCCACCCCCAACTCGAAGTCGACCGGAGCCGGTCCACGCCGCCCGACATCCGTGCCGTGCGGGGAACCCGTTCGCTTCGTGTGCGGCCAATAACGACCGCCCGGGGCGGAATCAAG
>JBJSXS010000038.1:0-5363 GCA_046086545.1 Gemmata sp. | reverse complement strand
ATCTGCGCGTTCACCGCCGCGTGGGAGCGCCCGGACATGTTTTCGAAGGTGCTGTCCACCATCGGCAGTTTCACCAACATCCGCGGCGGCGACGTGTACCCGGGCCTGATCCGCAAGACGGAGAAGAAGCCGATCCGCGTGTTCCTTCAGGACGGGGCGAACGATCTCGACAACCTGCACGGGAACTGGCCGCTGGCGAACCTGAACATGGCGGCGTCGCTGAAGATCATGGACTACGATTACAAGCTGGTGTACGGCGACGGCGCGCACAGCGGCAAACACGGGGGCGCGATCCTGCCCGACGCGCTGCGGTGGCTGTGGCGCGACACCCCGCCGGCGCCCGCGAAGTAGCCGAGCGGTCCATCCGGGACCGAGGCGGAACGCGCTCTTCCGGGCCGGCGCGGTGCCCCGCGGGGCGGTTCCGGTAGTCGAAGGCGGCGGCAACCACTTTCGCCCCTCGCGGTACGCGCCGCTCCGCACCCGGCGGGCGAGGCGGGCACCGATGGCGCGGGCCTGGTGACGGACGCGGACGGGGGGCCACGCGCTCGCCGAAACCGGGGTGCGGGTGTTCGACCCGACCGGGCGGCAGTGCGGCGCGCCCGCGGGCGGGGCCGAGCGCCCCGCGTTCGAGGGCGGGTTGCTCACGCACTGGATCGGCGGTGACACGAAGTACGCGCGCCAGCTGAACGCGTCCGGGGCGAAGTGGGCCCGGGTTCACCGGCACTTCACGCCGATCGGGGTAGACGGCCCGTCGTTCTGCGATACGATACAATATTGCTTTCCGCCGTAGGCGCCGGTTTGCCCGGCCGGTGCGCGGAAGGGTGCGGAGCCGCCGTACCCGTTCGCCGCCGAGGGCGCCTAATCCCCGAACCGCCCGTGCGGGCGGTGGCTTTCCCTTTTCCGTTTTTGGAAGGAGCCGGTCAAACACCCCGGCCGCAACGACGATGCTCGACAAAGTACGCAACATCGGGATCATGGCTCACGTGGACGCGGGCAAGACCACCACGACGGAGCGGATCCTGTACTACAGCGGGACGAAGCACAAGGTCGGCGACGTCGATGACGGGGACACCACCACCGACTTCGACCCGCTCGAACGGCAGAAAGGCATCACCATCAACTCGGCGGCCGTCAGCATCGACTGGGCCGACCGGGCCGGCGCGCCGGTGGCCATCAACATCATCGACACCCCGGGGCACGTGGACTTCACGGCAGAGGTCGAGCGGTCCCTGCGGGTCCTCGACGGCGCCGTCGGCGTGTTCTGCGCCAAGGGCGGCGTCGAGGTGCAGTCGGAAACGGTGTGGCGGCAGGCGACCAAGTACAAGGTGCCCCGCGTCGCGTACGTGAACAAGCTCGACCGCATGGGCGCCGACTTCTGGGCGTGCGTCGAGCAGATGAAGGCCAAGCTGGGCGCGAACCCGGTCGCGGTCACCATTCCGGCCGGGCAGGACAGCGCGCTGGAAGGCATCATCGACCTGATCGAGATGAAGCTGATCACGCGCGACCTGAACGACAAGACGAACCGCAAGTTCTTCGTCACCGACGTGCCGGCCAAGTACCTGGACGAGGCCCGGGCCCGCCGCGAGCAGATGCTCGACGGCATCTCGGCCGCGTCGGACGAGGTGACGGAACTGATTCTGGAAGGCAAGGACGTGCCGGTCGAGCTGATCCGCAGGACGCTGCGGAAGGGGACGCTGGAGAACACGTTCACCCCGGTCCACTGCGGGAGCAGCAAGAACTTCCACGGGGTGCAGCACCTGCTGGACCTGGTGGTGGACTGCCTGCCCAGCCCGATCGACCGGCCGCCGGTGGACGGGCTGCACCCGAAGACCAAGGAGGCGGCCAAGCGCAAGCCGGACGCGTCCGAGCCGATGAGCGCGCTGGCGTTCAAGACGGTCGCCGAGACCAACGGCGACCTGGTGTACATCCGCGTGTACTCGGGCGAGATGAAGCCGGGCGAGAGCTACCTGAACACCACCAACGGGCGCAAGGAGCGCATCGCGCGGTTCTACCGCATGATGGGCGACAAGCGCATCGCGCTGGAGAAGGCCGGCCCGGGCGACATCGTCGCGGCGATGGGCCTGTCCGAGACGTACACGGGCAACACCCTGTGCGACCCGGACCAGCCGATCACCCTGGAGGCGATCCAGTTCCCGAAGCCCGTGATCTCGCAGGCGCTGACGTTCAGCAAGCAGCTGGACAGCGGCAAGGTGGGCGAGGCGCTCAACCGCCTGGTGCGCGACGACCCGACCCTGAAGACGCACACGGACGAGGAGACGAAGGACACCATCATCAGCGGGATGGGCGAGCTGCACCTGGAGATCAGCATCGAGAAGCTGAAGCGCGCCGTCGGCGTGCCGCAGGAAGACACGAAGCTGATCACCCTCGGCAAGCCCCGCGTGGCGTACCGGCAGTGCCTCGCGCGCCCGGTGGACTTCGAGTACAAGTTCCAGAAGCAGACCGGCGGGCGCGGCAAGTTCGCGGTGATCGTGGTGAAATACACCCCGCTCACCCCCGAGCAGATCGCGGAGAAGGTGGCCGAGATCGAGGCGCACAACGACCCGAAGGTGAAGGCCGACCCGAACAACATCTACTTCGTGAACAGCATCACCCAGGGGTCCATCGACAAGCAGTACATCCCGTCGGTGGAGGAGGGCCTCCGGGAGGGCGCGAAGAAGGGGTTCAAGTACCCGTTCCCGTTCGTGGACCTGGAGTTCGACCTGCACTTCGGGAAGATGCACGACGTGGACTCGTCCCAGGACGCGTTCTACCTGTGCGCCCTCGAGGCGTTCCGCGAGGCCCAGGAGCGCGGCGGGATCGAGCTGCGCGAGCCGATCATGAAGGTGGTTGTGGTGTCGCCGAAGGACTATCAGGGCCAGATCTCCGGCAACATCAGCAGCAAGCGCGGCATCATCGAGGAGACGAGCGAGGACAAGGGCGTCGCGCAGGTGACGGCGAAGGTGCCGCTGGCGAACCTGTTCGGGTACACCAGCGACCTCCGCAGCGCGACGAAGGGCCAGGCGAGCTTCTCGATGGAGTTCAGCCACTACGCCTCGGTGCCGGTCGAACTGGCCGACATCCCCAAGCCCGACGCGAAGAAGAAGTAACCCGCGGGCCGAAGGGCGGGCGACGAACGGAGCCGGCGGCCCTCGGGCCGCCGGCTCTTTTTTGGTGCCGCCCGGCCGCGGTCACATCGCCCGGCCGAACGCGGGCGCGAGCGCCTTCAGGCGGGCGAGCAGGGCGTCGAGCGCGGCGAAGTCGAGCGTTTGCGCGCCGTCGGACATCGCGCGGTCCGGTTCGGGGTGGACCTCGATCAAGAGGCCGTCGGCGCCGGCCGCGAGCGACGCGAGCGCCATCGCGGGGACGTAGGCGCGCTTCCCGGTGCCGTGGCTCGGGTCCACGAACAGCGGCAGGTGGCACGCCGCCTTCGCGGGCGGAATCACCGACAGGTCGAGCGTGTTGCGGCTGTGGTCGGAGAACGTGCGGACGCCGCGCTCGCACAGGATGACCTGGTAGTTGCCGCCGGCCATGATGTACTCGGCGGCCATCAGCCACTCTTCGAGCGTCGAACTCATCCCGCGCTTGAGGAGCACCGGTTTGCGGCACTTCCCGACCCGCTTCAAGAGCGAGAAGTTCTGCATGTTCCGCGTGCCGATCTGGATGATGTCGGCCGACTCCTCGACGGCGCTCGCGTGTTCGGTGTCCATCAGTTCGGTGACGACCCCGATGCCGGTCTTCGCGCGGCACTTCTCCAGGATGCGCAGCCCTTCGAGGCCGAGGCCCTGAAAGCTGTACGGGCTGCTCCGCGGCTTGAACGCCCCGGCCCGCAGGAACCTGATCCCGCGCGACATGAGGTGCTCGGAGGTCTTCAGCATCAGGTCTTCGGATTCGACCGAGCACGGGCCGGCGATCAGCGTGAACGATTTGGGGCCGACGGTGCCCTGCGCGAGTTCGATGACCGTGTCCTCGCGCCGCATCTCGCGGCTGGCGAGCTTGTACGGCTTGGTGACGCGGATCGCCTCCTCGACCCCGGGCAGCACCTCGAACAGCGACTTGTCCACGGCCCCGGTGTTGCCGGTCATGCCGATGGCGGTGCGGGTCGCGCCCGGCAGCACGTGGGCGGACAGGCCCTGGGCCTCGATCACCTCCACGACGCGGTCGATGTGCGCTTGCATGGCGTGTGCCTGCATGACAACGAGCATGAGCGAAAACCTCGGGCGGGCGCGAATTCGGGGGGCCGGAGCGGACGGCCGCGCGGGTTGGGCGGCCCGGCCGTATCGGTTCTGCGCGGCGGGCGCGGCGGTTCTTCCGGTCGCGGCCGGGTTGTCGGCCCTGTGCGCGCCGGCGGGTGGTATTATATCGGAAGGGCACACCCGGTCCGAGGGTCGCATGGACCTGCCGTACGACGACCACCTGCAGCGGGCGCAGACCGAGCTGGGCGACCCGGACGCGTTCTTCGCCATCGGCCCGGGGCGGTTCTACGCCAAGCTCGGGCTCGGGCTGGCGCTGGTGTCGTACGGGGTCGCCGCCAACTACCTGTGGTGGGTCCACGGGCCGGCGGACCTGAGCCACGTCTCGTTTCTGCTGCTGTTCGTCCTCCCGCTCACCGGGGTGTCGCTGCTCTGGCACATGTACCTGAACCGCGGGCTGTTCGTCCTCGTCTACCCGACCGGGCTGCTTCGCCTGCGCCGCGGGGAGGTGGACTCGTTCCCGTGGCCCGAGGTCGAGCGCGTCACGCTGAAGGTCCGGCGCGCCGCGGGCCCCGAGTTCGCCCGCGGCGCGGACGGCGGCCCGCTCGCGTGCTGGCTGCCGGTGGACGTGCCCGCGTTCAAGCTGTGGGACGCCGGCCTCACGGTGACCCGCGCCGACGGCTCCGCGGCGCAACTCGGGCCGGCGCTGACCAACTACGACCTGCTCGCGGAGCAGGTGCAGCGGCGCACGTTCGAGGCGCTGTGGCCGGCCCTCCGCGCACGGTTCCTGGACGGCGAGCGCCTGGAGTTCGGGCCGCTCGAGGCCGACCACACCGGGCTCCGGCACGAGGGCAAGAAGCTCCCGTGGCGCGAGCTGAAGGAACTGACCGTCGCGCAGGGCAAGCTGAGCGCGAAGCAGACCGGCAAGTGGCTCCCGTGGGCACTGGTCGAGGTTTCCGACGTGCCGAACCCGCACCTGCTGTTCGCGCTCGCCGAGGAGGCCCGGCGCCGGCTGCTCCGCCCGGCACAGAGGCAACCGAAACCGTGCCCCGCCGAGCAACAAAAAACAGAAGAGTGACTCCCCGCAGGTGAACCGGGGACGTGAGGGGGAGGGTGTCGTCCTTGACCCCACACCCCCCCCGCTCCCCCCCGGTCTCGGTTTTTTTTTGGGCC
>JBJSXS010000037.1:0-3322 GCA_046086545.1 Gemmata sp. | reverse complement strand
CTCGGGCACGGTCGCGCTCCTTCTTGGTTTTCGACTGTTTAAGTTTTACCGCGCCGGCGTCGAGCACGTCGGACACCGCGCCCTTCCGGCCGCGGCCCGGCTCTCGGGAAGTGCCTGGCCGCGTCAACGCCCGGTTTTGGAGGGATACCGATCGTTTCAGCACGAGGCCGAAACCGGAGGCGATTCTGCGCGAGTCGCGAAAGGGCGATCACCTGTAGGGCACGTGGCTCGCGTTCCCGCACCCGCATCGAGACTTTGTTCCGGTGCTATCACGCGGTTGAGTGTTGTTGACCGCGTCGCGCACGCATTCCTTTCCGTGTCGCGCACCTGCTGTTATCGGCCGCCATCTTCACCAACGACCGCCTCACTTCGGTACGCGTTCCGGGCGCAATGTCGGCGGACACCAACTAACAAGCAAAAAACTTTATGAAGAATTTCATTGCGATAACGGGCGTCGGGCTCGGGGCCGTGGCCGGCGCGGGCTACCTCGCGCAACCGGCCGAGTTCGACCAGTTCACTGACCCGACCGTGCGCGCTCTCGAATAGACGTTGGTCTGCATTGAGAGCGAGCCGACGCCGATGCCAGCGGCCCGCGGAACGCTCCTGCTGACCGCTGTTTACCACACCACGCGCGGGAGGTCGCTGCGCGGGTCGGTCGAGCTAGCTGCCGCCCGCGTACAGGTCGTCGCGGTGCCCGCGTCCGAACCCGGGAACATGGTGGTGAAGCGTGCCCAGGCGCGCGCCACGCGGGCGCAACTCATCACCGGCCAGACGGCCCTCGAGAACAGCACCCGCGTGCTGCCATGGACTTTAAAGCAGGCGGAGAAAGACGCGCGCTACGCTGAGAGCGCGGTTGCCAAGCGCGAGAAGTCACTCGCGGCACGCAACAGGCGCACCATGAGGCTGTCGCGAAATTGGACGAGGCGCGCCGAACTGGCGAATGGCCGCGATTGCCGCCGAACCAAACGGCTCGCGGAAGTGGTGCGATGTGGCGCGGATGGGTCACTCCGGCGCGCGGTACAGCCACAGATTCGGTGTGCGTTCGGCCGCTCGCAGTTCCGGGAACGTACCCCGCCACAGCCCGCTGTTTTCCGGTGCCGGCTGGCTGCAGCCCGCGGGCAGCAGCCAGCCCATGCGCACTTCGCCCGTCGGGACCGCACGCCACTTAGGCCACGCGGCCTCGCCACGCTCCGCCAGCCCCCAGACCACGCGCGCCTCGCCACGCTCATACAGCAGGAGGTTCGCCCTGAACACCGCCGGCCACACGTCCCAGTAGTCGCCGCTCACGTGCGTGCAGCGGTGTGCCATAACGTCGTCGCTGTGACGCACTGCCAACGCGTCGAGCGCCGCGCGGGCTTTGTGCACCGACGGCCACCCGTACACGGCTAGCGCCAGAAGCGGGACGAGTGCGACCACACCGCCCCCGACCCACTGGCGCCGGACCGCGGGCAGTGCCTCGAGCGGCGGCCCGAGCGCCGCTCCGGCCGCGGCCAAGTTCACGAGCATCAGCGACGAGAACAGGTACCGGTACGCGTACCCGTTTTTTGCCACCCACGCGTTAGCGCCGGCCAGCCCGAAGCTCAGCGCCAGCGCCGCAAGTGCCGCGCACCCGCCCCGCAGGTGCCGAACCGCCGACGCTCGTGTTGCCGGTACCCGTGCCCACACCAGCCCGAGCGCCAGCAACCCAGCCACGAGCGCCAAGTTGAACCCGCAGTTGTGAACCAGATCGTGCGCGACGCGCAGCGCGCCCGGGGCCCACTGCGCCGGGGGCAGGAGTCCGTAGCCCGCGCCGGGGAACGGCGAGAGCCGCTGCAACCCCATGCCGACCACTGTTCCCCAGGCGAGCAGAACCAGGCCGCGGAGGTAAGGCGGCGGGCAGCCGCCTACCCCGGCGCGGCCCGCGAACAGGCGCCCGAACAACAGCCACGGGCCGAGGGTCAGCCCCATTCCGACGTTCACCCACCCCGCGAGAACGAACAGCGCGGCCGCCTGCGCCCACCGCCACGGCCGAAGCGCCGGACCGGACACCGCCCACAGACCGATCCCCGCGCACAACATGGACACCGCGTATGGCTGCCCGGGGTGGAACAAGTTGAACCGCACCGAATCGCAGCACCCGAGCAGAAGCAGCGCCCACGCGCCCGCCGCCACCGCGGGGCAACATCGCGGCGAGAGCAGGCGTGCGAACGCCCCGAGCGCGATCAGCCCCGCGAACACCGACAACCCGAACTGTACGAGCAAGCTGGTGAACGGATCGGACCACGGCACCGCGAGCAGCGACACGAGTTGCCCGTTGCGGTCCGACCCCCAGAAGTAGGGTTCCCAGTGGTACAGGCTGGCGAGGACGGGAATTAGGCTGTCCGAGTGGTGCTCCGCGTGCGCGGCTGACAGGTCCACGACGACAGCAGCGCACGCGCTCGCGAGGGCGAAGAGCGCACACGCCCACACCGGAACCGGGCGCGGTTCACGCATCCGTTAGTAGTCCTGCTTTTCGAGCTTCTGGAGCGCCTCTTTGAACGCCTTGGCGCTCGGGTAGCGGTCGGCCGGCTCGCGCGAGATGGACTTCAGCAGGACCGCGTTCAGCCGGTCCTCGATCTGCGGGTGCAGGGTCTTCGGCTCGCGCGGCGGCGAGTTCAGCCGCCGGCGGATGTTCTCCTCGCTCGACGCCGACCGCTCCCACGGCAACTGTCCGGTGAACACCTCGTAGGCGGTCACCCCCAGGGCGAACAGATCGACGCGGTGGTCGGTGGCCTTCCGCTTCAGCAACTCCGGTGCGAGAATTTCGAGCGTGCCGGTGCGGTTCCCGGCCGCACAGAAGGGCGGGGCGTACGGGAGCGTCAGCCCGAAGTCGATGATCTTCACCACGCCGTCCTTGTCCACCATCACGTTGCGCGTACACAGGTCGCGGTGCAGCCACCTGTTGTCGTGCATGTACTGGAGGCCGTCGCACAACTGGCAGATGTAGCTGGTGCGGTTCCCGTTGAGTTGCGCCCCGCGCGTCTCGACCAGATAGTTGAGGCCCAACCCGTCGACCCACTCCATCACCAGGTACGGCGCGCCGTCGGTGGTGGTCCCGTACTCGAAGGTGCGCACGATGTTATCGTGCTTCAGCGCCTCGCAGATCTCCCCTTCCTTCGGCTTCTTCAGACCGACGAACCGGTCCTCAAATTTCTTGGTCTTTTCCTTGTCGAGGAGCTTCAGGCACACGGTGCGGCCCAGCTCCCGGTCGTACGCGCGGTACACCTTCGACATGCTCCCCTGCCCGGTCGGGCCGCCCAGCTCGAACCGCTTGGCGACGTTGGCGCGCTTGCCCCCTTTGGCG
>JBJSXS010000036.1:0-7586 GCA_046086545.1 Gemmata sp. | reverse complement strand
CAGAAGGGCAAGCAGATACCGGACAGCGTGGTGAAGGGCGCGCGGTTCAGCACCATGACCGGCGGGCAGACCGTGCGCCCGTGTCTGCCCGAGGTCACGAAGTTCAGCCGGCACGGCCAGAGCGGCGCGTGGGTCAGCGATTTCATGCCGCGTACCGCAAAGATGAGTGATGAGTTGTGTTTCGTCAAATCGATGTACACGACGCAGGTGAACCACGCGCCCGCGATCTGCTTCTTCCTCACCGGGTCCGAGATGCCCGGGCGCCCGAGCATGGGGTCGTGGCTCACCTACGGGCTCGGCAGTGAGACCGAGGAGCTGCCCGGGTTCGTGGTGATGACCTCGCGCGACAAGGAAGCGTCGTGCGGCCAGATTTTCTACTACTTCTACTGGGGGAGCGGGTTCCTGCCGACCAAGTTTCAGGGGGTGAAGTTCCGCGGGCAGGGGGACCCCGTTCTGTACCTCTCCAATCCCGAGGGCATGAGCAGGGAGAGTCGGCGGGCGGCGCTCGACGACTTGGCAAAGCTCAACGAGTTGACGCAGAAGGAGTTCGGCGACCCGGAGATCGGCACGCGCATCACGCAGTACGAGATGGCGTACAAGATGCAGACCAGCGTGCCCGAACTCACCGATTTCAGCAAGGAGCCGGCGCAGGTGCTGGAGAGCTACGGCCCGGACGTGAAGCGGCAGGGCAGCTTCGCGTACAACTGCCTGATGGCCCGCCGGCTGGTCGAGCGCGGCACACGGTTCGTGCAGCTGTTCCACGCGGGCTGGGACCAGCACCGGAACCTGAACACGCAACTCAAGGTGCAGTGCGCCGACACCGACGCGCCATCCGCGGCACTCGTCGCGGACCTCAAGCGCCTCGGTCTGCTCGACGACACGCTCGTCATCTGGGGCGGCGAGTTCGGCCGCACCCCGTTCCTTCAAGGGAAGATCGAGGACACAAAAAGTTGGGGCCGCGATCACCACCCCTACGTCTTTACAATCTGGATGGCGGGCGGCGGGATCAAGAAGGGCATCAGCTACGGTGCGAGCGACGACTTCGGGTTCGCGCCCGCGAAGGACGCGGTCCACGTTCACGACTTCCAGGCGACGATTCTGCACCTTCTCGGGTTGAACCACGAAAAGCTGACTTTCCGCTTCCAGGGCCGCGACTTCCGCCTCACGGACGTTCACGGCAGCGTGGTGAAAGGGATTCTGGGATAGGCCCAGAGCCGGTTAATACCGGAACACGCCGAGGCGGTACAGGCGGTCGCACCACATGTGTTCGCGGATGTACGGGCGCAGGTGTTCTTGAATCGCGCCGTTGGTCACATCGGTGCCGTGGACCCGGCGGCGCAGCCGCTGCATCTCCTCGTACCCGGTGCTGGTGACCGCGCTCACCGTCTTCGAACTGGTGTGCACGCGGAACGCACCGAGGAACCGCGGGAGCCGCACCATCTTCGCGCCGGCCGCCTGGAACCGCAACAGCAGGTCCCAGTCCATCGCGAACCGGAAGCTCTCGTCGATGCCGCCCACCTTGTCCCAGAGCCGGCGCCGCCAGAACATGGTCTCCTGGGGCACGTAGTCGGCCCACTTCAGCATCGCGTCGTCGTGCCGGGGCAGCACCCAGCGGCCCAGTTCGCGCCCGCCGCTGTCGATCACCACCCGGTGCCCGTACACCACGTCAACGTCCGGGTGGGTCTCGAAGTAGTGCGCGACCGTGTGCAGCGCCCCGGGCAGCAGCAGATCGTCCGAGTTCAGGTACGCCATGATCTCGCCGGTGGTGCCGGCGAGGCCCAGGTTGATGGCTTGCGACTGGCCCTTGTCCTTGCGGGACTCGAACCGGAACAGCTTGTCTCGGTACCGCTCCATCACCGCGACGCTGTCGTCGGTGGACCCGCCGTCCTGCACCACGTACTGGAGCCGCGGGTACTCCTGGCCGAGTACGCTGCGGATGGTGTGCTCCAGGAACGCGCCCTGGTTGTAGGACGGGGTGGCGATGGAGATGGTCGGCGGGTTATTGAGGGTCGGCTTGCGGTGGTACCACCGCGGGACGTAAATCGGCCGGGGTTCGTCGCCGAACTCCAGCCTGCCGATCATGATCCGCATGCCGATCAGCCGCTTGATCTGGTGCCGGACCCAGAACTTCAGCGGCATGCGCGGCGCACGGGGCGCCGCGGCCTTCGGCCCCGAGGCGGCCGCGGGCGTGCCCCGGGCCAGCAGTTCGGCCTCGACCCGCTTCTGGAGCGCGTCGAGTTGCTGCGTGACGACGTTCAGTTGGTTGTGCAACTGCTGGTATCGATCGTACCCGGTCGTGTCGCCGGCCGGGCAGGCCGGCGCATGCGTGCTGGCGCGGTCCATGCGTCTCCCCCCTGTTGCCTCTCAAGCGGCGGCCCGGGTGGTCCCGGGCTGCTGCGCGCGGTACCACGCGACCGTGTCGGCCAGCCCGCGCTCCAGCGTGGTGGTGGCTTCGAACCCGATCAGCGCCTTGGCCCGCTGGGTGTCCAGGCACCGGCGCGGCTGCCCGTCCGGTTGGGTCGGGTCGAACATCAGGGCCCCGCGATAGCCGACGTGATCGGCGATGAGTTGGGCCAGGTCGCGGATGCTGATCTCGTGCCCCGAGCCGAGGTTCACCGGCTCGGGCGTGTCAAGCTTCTCGGCGGCCAGCCGGATGCCCCGGGCCGCGTCGGCCACGTACAGGAACTCGCGGGTCGCGCGCCCGGTGCCCCACACGGGCACTTCCGACAGGCCGCGCTGCTGCGCGTCCACGCACTTGCGGATCAGAGCGGGGATCACGTGCGAGCTCTGAAGGTCGAAGTTGTCGTGCGGGCCGTACAGGTTCACCGGCAGCACATAGGTGCCGGGGAAGTCGAACTCCTGCTTGTACGCCTGTAGTTGCGCCAGCAGCATCTTCTTGGCCAGGCCGTACGGCGCGTTCGTCTCCTCCGGGTAGCCGTTCCAGAGGTCTTCCTCTTTGAACGGAACCGGGGTGAACTTCGGGTACGCGCAGATGGTCCCCGCGCACACGAACTTTTCCAGCCCGCGGCGCCGGCACGCGTCGATGAGCTGCACGCCCATCATCAGTTTGTCGTACAGGAAGGTGCCGGGGTACAGCCGGTTGGCCCCGATCCCTCCGACCACCGCGGCCAAGTGAACCACCACGTCCGGGCGGCTCCAGTCGAGCACCCGGCGCACCGCGTCGGCGTCGGTCAGGTCGTACTCGGCGCGGCGCGGCGCGAAGAGGGTGCCGCAGCCGGCATCGCGCAACTCGGCTACCACGTGGCGCCCGAGGAACCCGCCGCCGCCCGTCACCAGGATTCGCTTGTTCCGGAGGTCCATCGGTTCCCTTCCTGAGCTGGCCGGACCACTGCGCCGCGATCCCCTGCGGCGAGCCGAACCCAACCACTCAAATTGCCACCGTCGGGAGCGTGGTTTACACGATCCAGCGCGATCGCACAAGATCGACCCGACCGGGGGGGGGCGGCTCAAGCCGCGCGCTTGAGCTGGTTCGCCTGCACCGCCTGCTCCCACGCGCGGAACTCGGTCATGAACTGGGCCACCGCCTCGTCCGTCTTCGGGTGCGCGCACATCTGCGGGAAGAACTTGGGCGGCACCGTGAGGATGTGCGCGCCGGCCTGAATCGCCTCGTTCACGTCCGCCAGGTGCCGGATGCTGCCGACGATGATCTCGCTGTCCGAGCCGCGCCGGTCCAGCGCCTCGCGGGTCTGCCGCACCACGCTCCCGGCGTCGTACCCGATGTCCCGGATGCGGCCCCAGAACAGGCTCACGTACTTGGCCCCCGCGCTGGCGGCCATGATCGCCTGGTTGTACGACATGCAGCAAGTGCAGTTCACCGGGATGCCGCGCTTGGCGAGCTGCGCGATCACCTTCAGTTCGTTCCAGCCCACCGGGATTTTGATGTTCAGGTACGGGTAGTCGCAGAACTCCTTGACGAACTCCTCGGCCTGGTCGGCCATCTTGTTCGGGTCGGCCGTGTTCACCTCGACCGACAGCGGGATCCGCGCGTCGTGCTTGATCAGCGCGTTGATCATCGAGCGGATGTGCGCACCGAAGTCGGTGCACCCGGACCGCGCGACCAGCAGGGGGTTGGTGGTGACGCCCGACCCGAACCCGCGTTCGAGGCACGTCTCCAGTTCCTTCACGTCGGCGGTGTCGATGAACAGCTTCATCCTGAACTCCCTTTGGAAAAGCCCGTGGTGACATCCGTTTCACGCGGCCGTGCGGCCCGCGGCGCCGCGCGCGGCGGTCGCCAGAATCCAATCGACGGCGAGGGTAATGTCGTTCGCGGTGTGGTCCGGGGCGCACTTCGCGGCGCCGCTGAACGGCGTGGCGATCAGCACCCCCCGGCACCCGGCGGCCTGCGCGGCCCGCACGTCGCTCCACCGGTCACCGACCAGGAACGCGCCGCGCAAGTCGAGGTCGTGCTTCGCCGCCGCGGCCAGCAGCATGCCGGGCTTCGGCTTGCGGCACTCGCACTCGTCCGCGGTGTCGTGGTAGCACGCGAACACGTCGAGCAGCGGCAGTTCCGCGCTCATCCGCTCATTGAGCTCCTCGACCGCGGCGCGCGTCTGCTTGCCGCGGGCCACGTCCGGCTGGTTCGTCACCACCACCAGCACGAACCCGGCGGCGCGCAGGCGCGCCAGCGCCTCCGGAACGCCGGGCAGCAGCTCCAGTTCCGCAACGCTCGCCGGCGGGCGCGTGGTGCCGCCCTCGGGGAACGCCTTGTTCAGCACCCCGTCGCGGTCCAGAAACACCACGCGCTGCGGCATCGCGAATCTCTAAGCGTTTGGACGAGCCCACCGCTCAAGGGGAGCGGGGCACCCGCTCGCTTGCGGTCGCGGCTCCTTCGAGTGAATCAAGCGGCCTTCGCGGCGGGGGCGGTCGATTCCCACTTGGTGGCGGCCGCCTTGAGCGCGGGGTGCGTCACGAACAGGTGCCACACCACCCCCTGGAACGCCTCGGCGTGCGGGGTCACGTGGGCGGCGTTCACCGTCGGCACGATCACGCACGCGTCGGCAACCTTCGCCGTGTACCCGCCGTCGCGGCCCACGATGCCGCACACGGTCGCACCGACCGCCTTCGCGTGCTGCACCGCGCGGACCAGGTTCGGGCTGACGTTGCGCTCGAGGTCGCCGCCGCCGACGGAGAACACCAGGACGCCGTCCTTGTCGTTCAGGCGGCTGCCCTTGAGCCACTCGGCGAACACCGTCTCCCAGCCTTCGTCGTTGGTGCGTGCGGTCAGTTCCGACACGTTGTCGGTGGGCGAGTACGTCTCGATGCCCGCGATCTTGCGGAAGTCGTTCACCGCGTGGGCCGCATTCCCGGCGCTGCCGCCGACGCCGAGGATGAACAGGCGCCCGCCGCGCGCGCGGATGGCGGCCAGGGCCTCGACCGTCTTGTCGATGGCCGCGGTGTCGAGCTTGGCGAGGACCTCGCCGGCCTCGGCCAGGAACTGCTGCGTGAAGGACATCCGAGCGACTCCGTTCGTACCCAGGAAGGCCCGCCCCCTCGCATCGGGTAAGGGGGTGCGGCCCGAACAGTCCGAAACCGGTACACCCGGCACGGGCACACTTCTCCCCTCACTGCGGGCAGGGGCCTGGGCGGGCTACTGCCCTACCCCGCGCGGCGCAAGACGAACTCTTCGGCCTCGCGCAACCCGACCGGCGACCCGATCTCGTAGAACCGGTTGAACACCTCGACGCCCACCATCTCGCCGCTCGCGACCAGCGCGCTGTACAGTTCAGCGAGGTCCGTGGCGGCGCCCTCCGGGATACGCTCAACCGCCGCCCGACGCAAGATCGACAGCCCGTAGTCGATGTGGGTCATGTCTGCGCTCGTGTCCGTCTTGCTGTACCGCACCAGGCGCCCGCCGCGAAAGACCACGTTGCTCTTGTCGAAGCTGTTCCGGTTGTGGAACACGGTCATCGCGCCCAGTGCGCTCGCGGGCATCGCGTCGAGTGCGGCGGCGTAACTCACGTCCAGGATCGAATCGCCGTACAGCACGAAGCACGCTTCCGGGACGAACGGCAGCGCGCGCCGGACCGCGCCGCCGGTGCCCAGCAAGGTCGGGCCGTCGAACGAGTACCACACGCGGACGCCGTATTTGGCGCCGTCGCCGACGTGCGCCCGAAGCTGGTCGGCGAAGTGCCCGACGCACATGACGACTTCGCGAACGCCCTGCTCGCGCAGCCCCTCGAGCTGGCGGTCGATGAACGGGCGCCCGGCCACCGGGACCAGCGCCTTCGGGATCGCTTTGGTGATGTCGCCGAGGCGCGTGGCCTTGCCGCCGGCGAGGATCAGAACGGGCGTCGAAGCGAGATCAAGCACGGAGCACCTGGTTCTTCCGTAGCCGGGGTCGGCGCCCCGGAGCGACACGACCCGTCGAGCACCGGGGTCGCCGACCCCGGCAAAGGTAACGCACGCTACGCCGCGCGGCGGATGCTGGGCCGCAGGACCGGGGACTTGGTCGCCCCGCTGACCATCCGCGTGCCCTCGAAGTCGAACCGGAACGGCACCTGCTGGAGCCCCGCTGCGCTCATGGCCGCGGTCAGCTGCTCGGCGTCCTCGGTGTAGAACATGAGGAACCCGCCGCCCCCGGCGCCGATGAGCTTCCCGCCGAGCCCCCCGTTCTTGAGGGCCAGTTCGTACCACTCGTCGATGCGCGTGTTCGACATGTTCCCGCTGCGCTTCTTCTTGGACTGCCAGTGGACGTTCATCAGTTCTGCGAACCCGCGGAGGTCGCCGCCCTCCAGCGCGTCCTTGCTCTTGAGCCCCAAGTCTTTGATGAAGTGCAGGTTGTCGATCATCGACCGGTCGGCGGCCTTGGTCTTGGTGTCCTGCTCGCGCAGCACCGCGGACGCGGAGCGCGTGTACCCGGTGAAGTACAGGACGAGGTTCGACTCGAGCCGGCGGAGCGTGTCGGACGAGGCCCGCAGCGGCCAGTACTCGACGTGCCCGTCCGGGTTGAACCGGAAGCAGGTGACCCCGCCCACCGCGGCGATGAACTGATCCTGCTTGCCGACCGGCTCGCGCAGGTTGTCGATCTCGATGTGGCACGCCTGCTCCGCGATCTCCGCGGCGCTCGGGTTCCCGTCGTTGAGCGCGTGCAGCCCGCGGAGCAGCGCGGTGCAGAAGCTGCCCGACGACCCCAAGCCGGTGCCCGCCGGGATGTCCGCCATCGCGGCAATTTCCAGCCCGTTCGCCGGGATCCCGACGAGCCTCATCGCCTCGCGCACCAGCGGGTGCTGGATCTCGTCAACGTTGGTCACCCGCTCGGTCTGCGAGTACTTGAGGATCATCTCCGGCAGGATGGACCGGTTGATGACGATGTGAACGTGCCGGTCGATGGCGGCGGCCACCAGGAACCCGGTGTGTTCGCGGTAGTACGACGGCAGGTCCGTGCCGCCGCCCCCCAGCGTGATTCGGAGCGGGCTGCGTGTGATGATCATGATGTTGGCCTCGGCTTGGAAGCGGCGGTGCTCGTTTGCCCCGCGTAGATTTGTTCGATGATCTCTAAAACAGCTTTCGCATCCGACAGGCCCGGCGCGGGCTCGCGGCCGGTCGTGATGTCGGCCAGAAACTCC
>JBJSXS010000035.1:0-11046 GCA_046086545.1 Gemmata sp. | reverse complement strand
GTGGCCATGATCGCCGCGGCCGACGTGGTAATCACCATCAAAAACCAGACGGGACCGTTACGAAGATCGTGGTGCCACAGGGTATCCCTGTGGAGATCATGGATGAGTTCGGCAAGACCATCAAGGTCGGCGGCACCGGGGCCAAGACGCCCGACGGCCCTGGCAACCCCGACCGGAAGGCGGCCGAGTACGTCCTTTCGCTCGGCGGTGTCGTGCGGGTCAGTAGTCGGGACAACGAACTCAGGGCCGTGGCTGACCTACCGAAGGAGCCATTCACACTAACGGGGCTTTACCTGAGTCGCTCGGCAGTAACGGACGCCGGGCTGGTCAACTTCAAGGACTGCAAAGGGCTTGCGGCCCTTGCTCTGGACCAAACGAAGATAACGGACACAGGGCTGGCGAACTTCAAGGACTGCAAGGGGTTGACAGTCCTTGAGCTCCGTAATACGGCAGTAACGGACGCTGGGCTGGTCAATTTCAAGGACTGCAAGGGGCTCCAAGAACTCGGTCTGAGTGGCACAAAGGTGACGGACGCCGGGCTGGCAAACTTCAAAGACTGCAAGGGGCTAATGCACCTCCATTTGGAAAGTACGGGAGTAACCGACGCGGGGCTGTCCCATTTTAAAGACTGCAAGGGGTTGCAGGGTCTAAACCTGAATGCCACGGGGATAGCGGACGCGGGGTTGGCCCACCTCAAGGGCTGCACGGGGCTGATAAACTTTCACCTGAGGGGCACGAAGGTGACCGCGGCCGGGCTGGCCGATTTCAGCGCCGCGGTCCCGGGGTGCCGCATCGAGCACGACGGCGGCGTCATCGAACCCCTAGACGTCGATCGCAAGGCGGCCGAGTACGTCTTTTCGGTCGGTGGCGTCGTGAAGATCGAAGGGCAAGACCGCGCGTTCAAGGCCGCAGCGGACCTGCCGAAAGAGCGATTCACACTAAAAGTCGTCTGGCTGGCTGATAACACCAAGGTAACGGACGCCGGGCTGGCCAACTTCAAAGACTGCAAGGGGCTTATATTCCTCGACCTTGCTCACTCGGCAGTGACAGACGCCGGGCTAGCACACTTCAAGAACTGCAAGGGACTGGTGCGTCTCAACCTGAAAGTCACGAGAGTTACAGACGCCGGGCTGGCCAACTTCAAAGACTGCAAGCAGCTGGAATCGATCGACCTGCGTGAATTAGCAGTTACCGACGCCGGGCTGGCACACCTCAAGGAGAATAAAAAACTGCAGGATCTTCGCCTGAGTAAAAATAGTGTCACGGATGCCGGGCTGGCCAACTTCAAGGACTGTAAGGGGCTGACAATCCTCGACCTGTACGAGATGGGAGTGACAGACGCCGGGCTGGCACAATTCAAGGACTGCAGTGGTCTCAAGGTCCTCAACTTGAAGGCCACGAAGGTGACCGCGGCCGGGCTGGCCGATTTCAGCGCCGCGGTCCCGGGGTGCCGCATCGAGCACGACGGCGGCGTCATCGAGCCCGTAGACGTCGATCGAAAGGCGGCCGAGTACGTCATTTCGCAAGGGGGCCTACTGCGAGTCAAAGGGCAGGACCGCGAATTCAGGAAAGCCAACGACCTGCCGAAGGAGCGGTTCACATTAATACTCGTCGGCTTAGGCGGCACGCAGGTTACGGACGAGGGGCTCGCTCAATTCAAAGATTGCAAGGAGTTGGCAAGTCTTGGCCTGGTCGACACGAAAGTGACAGACGCGGGGTTGGCCAAGCTCAAGGAGTACAAGTGGCTGACGCACCTCTATCTGAGCGGCACGAAGGTGACCGCGGCCGGGCTGGCCGATTTCAGCGCCGCGGTCCCGGGGTGCCGCATCGAGCACGACGGTGGCGTCATCGAGCCCGTAGACGTCGATCGCAAGGCGGCCGAGTACGTCTTTTCGCTAGGCGGCGTCGTCAAGATCGAAGGGCAGGACCGCGAGTTCAAGGCCGCAGCGGACCTGCCGAAGGAGCGATTCACACTGACTCAGTTCAACATCGATAGCACGAAGGTAACAGACGCGGGGCTGGCGAACTTCAAGGACTGCAAGGGGCTGACAAGCCTCGGCCTGAGCAATACGAAGGTGACTGACGCGGGTCTGGCACTCTTCAAAGACTGCAAGAAACTCCGGGACATCTCCCTGTGGGTTACAAACGTAACGGACGCCGGGCTGGCACACTTCAAAGACTGCAAGGAGTTGGAAGGCTTGGACCTGCGAAGCACGGGAGTGACTGATGCGGGGTTGGCTAACTTCAAAGACTCCAAAAAGCTTAAAGTTCTTCTGCTGGACGGACCAAAAGTGACGGACGCTGGGCTGGCGCACTTCAAAGACTGCAAGGAGTTACTGGTCATTCATTTGGAAGGCGCGATTGTGACGGACACGGGGCTGACCCAATTCAAGGAGTACAAGGAACTGCAGCGTCTTAACCTGAGCGGTACGAAGGTCACGGACGCAGGTCTGGTGCACCTCAAAGGCTGCAAGAAATTGCAAGTCCTCTATCTGATTGCCACGAAGCAGACCGCAGCTGGATTGGCAGACTTCCACGCTGCGGTACCGGGGTGCGCCATAGAGCACGACAGCGGCCTCATCAAACCGAAGAAGTGAGCTTCCGCCCCGCCCGCGTGACCTCCGACGGCCCTACGACTCTTCTTGCGGCAGGTAGGGCTTGAGCTTGATGGTTGCGGCGAGCCACTGCCGGCTGACCGTTTTGGGGTGCTCGCCCAGCGCCTCGGCGATCTCGGCCTGGGTCAGGTCCAGGCACCAGTGCATGATGAACACCTCTCGCAAGCCGTCCGGGAGGAGGTCCACCTGGCGGTGGAACTCTTCCCACATGACGCGGCGGGGGATGTCCATCGTGCTGTCGGGCCGGTCGTAGGCGGGCAGGTCGCCGGACGACTCGTCCCCGCCCCCGGAAAGCACCCGTGGCGCGGCCCCCTCGCCCTCCCCCCCGGGCCGCACCGCAGCAACCATATCGAGCAGCACCTGACGGATCTTGAACGCGGCGAACCGGAAGAAGTCGGCCGGCGCGTCGAGGGGCACCCGCTCCAGGGCCTTTGCCAGCTTCGGGTACAACTCGCTGACCACGCTGTCGACCTCGCGCCGCCCGCTCAGCTGGGGGTACGAGCCGCGCATGATCTGGGCCGCCAACTTGGTCAGCCGCGGGTGGACCCGCGCGACCAGGGCCTGGATGGCCCCCGGCTCCTGCCGACGGACCATCCCCAACAGGTTCTTGACGTCGTAGGTCGTGTCGCTCACGGGCTCTCTCGCCACGGCTCGGTTGGTTCAACCTAGCTAATCATAACTCGGATCGAACCGGGATTCTACGGGCCGCCCGGACGCTAGCAGTTGCCGCCGAGAACCTCGCCCCCGGACCGCACATCCGGCTTGTGAGCGACTCGGCCCGAACCCACAGTTCCCTTTTTCAGGTGTGATTCGAGTCCGAGCGCGCGCCGGGCCCGGCTATGTAGCCGTGTCCCCGCTCCTGCGGCGGGCGGCGCGGGAGGTTCATCTCATGGCGGCGCGAATCGAGGTGGTACAGGGGCCGGACGCCGGCTGGCGGTTCACCGTCTGGTCCGGTGAGGTGCGCATCGGCCGCGGGGCCGGCCACCAGCTCAAGCTGTCCGACCCGGCGCTGGGCGACGGACACTTGCGGGTGCAGTTGAAGGCCGGCGGGTACCTGGTCACCAACCAGATGGCCCACGCGATCTTCCTGGACGGTCAGTTGCTCGCCCCGGGGGAGCAGCGCACGTGGTACGCCGGCAGCGGGCTCCAGCCAACGGCCGGCACCCTGTTGCGGCTCGAAGCCGTCGACGCGACCGGGGCCGAGGGCCCGGGCGGGGTGCGGGCCGAGCCGCCGGGCAGCGGCCCGAAAAAGGAAAAGAAGAAGACGGCGGCTTGGGAGTACGCGGCCCTTACAGCCCTGGCCCTCGGACTCGGGTTGATGGCCGTGAGGCACTTCAACCGCCCCGAGCCGCCCTCCCCCGCGGTCGTGTACTCGACCCGGGTCTCCCCTGCCCTGGCGGCGGTCGAGAAGTGCGACGGGGTCGCCGGCCGCTGGGCCAAGGCCGCCCGGCGGGCCGTTCAGATCGCCGTATTCCGTCAGTCCGAAGGGCGCGAGGCCGAGGCTAAGCAGTATTATCTCGAGGCCCGCGAGGTTCTGGCCTCCGGGCAACAGGCCGTCAACGAGAAACCGCACCCGGAAGCAGCAGCCAATGCCCTGAAACTGGCCGCCGACTTCGTCGCCGCCCAGCTCCAAAATCCTTTAGCCCCGACACGCACGGAGATTACCCGATGAACCTGACCAAACGAGTCCCCATCCGCGAAAACCCGGACTGGGCGGTGTGGCGCGGCGAGTTGACCGGCGCCCGGCGGCTGTACGTGGTCAAGGAGGCCAACCCGAAGTCGCCCTACGCCCCGCAACTGGCCACCCGGCTGGCCGACGAGTACCGGTTCCTGGCCGCGCTCGACCACCCGCACCTGGTCAAGCCCCTGTGGGCCGACCAGAACGGGTTGCGGGCCGCATTCTCCGACGCCCAGTGCAGCCTGACCCAGTACGTAGCGGCCCACGGGCGGATCACCCCGACCCTGGTCGCCAACGTGCTTCTGATGGCCGTCGACGCGCTCGACTACCTGCACGGGCGGCGACTCGGGCACGGGTGCGTGAACGCCCACACGCTCCTCGTTGGCCCGGCAGGGGATGTGCGGTTCGGGGACTTCCTGGGCTACGAGTTCGGGACCAACAGCCCGCTCCCGGTGCCCGACCCGGAGCCCCGGTACCAGGCCCCCGAGTTGATTGACGGGGGGCTCGGTCGCCCCGGGCCACAGTCCGACCTGTACTGCCTCGGGTACCTGGCCCTCGAACTGCTCGCCGGGGACCGGTTCGAAGCCCTGTTCGGGGTTCCGGACGGGGCCAACTGGCTGGCCTGGCACGCGGACCCGTACAAGCAACTGGTCGACTGGCAGCCGGTTCTGGCCCACGCCCCGGCCGGGCTGACCGACATCATCGCCGGGCTGCTGCCCAAGCGCCCGACCGACCGCGCGTTCGCGACCGCGGCCGAACTCAAGGCGGCGCTGGTGCGTTCCCGTCTCACCTCCGATCAGCGGCTCCCGCCGTACCGCCCGGCGGGGCTGGAGGTGCCGGCCGAGGCGGTGACCATCCGCCGACCCCCGGCCCGCAAGCGGGCCCAGCAGACGGAGCGCCGGCCGGGCGACAAGCCGGCCCTGGTGCTCACCTCGCTGGCCGACCCGACCGTGACCCGCACGTTCGCCCCGGCGGCCCCGGTGCTCCTCGGCGCGGGCCGCAAGTGCGACCTGCGGTGCCCCGGGGCCGGGGTGTCGCAGAAGCACGCCCTGCTGGCCTGCGGACCGGACGGGGCGTGGCGGGTGTTCGACCTGAACACGGCCGCCAGCACCTGGGTGAACGGGGCCCCGGTACGCCGGGCCGCCCTGCACCCGGAGGATCACCTGCACCTGGGCGAGTGCGGGTTCTCGGTCGGGTTCGCGTCCCGGTCCGGGGGGCGCGCGTTCGACGAGTTCCGGCTGGTCGAACTGCTCCACCAGGGGGCACGCGGCCGGGTGTACCGCGGGGTGTGGGGGCGGAAGCAAGATCGCGAGGTGGCGGTACACCTGTTCCCCCGGGACTTCCAGTTCCATGGCGGGGGCCTGCGGCGACTGCTGCGCGGCCTGACCGGGGTATCCGGGCTGCGGCACCAGCACCTGGTCCGCGCGCTTCGGGCCGGGGCCGAGCGGGTGGGTGGCGACCGGGTCTGGTTCCAGGCCTTCGAGTACATGCCCGGGGGCAGCCTGCGGGACCGGCTCCGAGCCGGGGGCCGGCTCTCACCCGGGCACGCCCTGCGGGTGGCCCGGCACGCGGCTCGCGGTGCCGCCGCACTGACCGAGGCCGGGTGGGTTCATCGAAACATCAACCCGGGGTGCGTGCTGTTCGGCTCGGACGAGCGGGCACGGCTGGGCGACTTTTACTACGCCCGTCCGGTCGCCCCGGAAGCGGCCGGCGAGGTGACCACGCTCGGCGCGGTCGAAGATCAGGGCGACCTGGCGTACCGGGCTCCGGAGTGCCTAATGGGCGACGCGGCGACCCCGGCGGCTGACGTGTACTCACTCGGGGCGACGTTGTACGAGGCACTAACCGGACGACCGGCGGTGGACCCAAACGGGCTACCCTCAGAGGTCACGGCCCGTGCAATGGCCCGCCCGGCCCGGGGTCCGCGGGAGCGGCTCCCCAAACTGCCGGCGGCGGTCGACGCTTTGGTGCGCCGGGCGATGGCGCGTGACCCGGGCGAGCGGTTCCCGAACCCGGCCGCGTTCGAAGCAGCCATCAACGCCCTGGCCCGAACCGGCACGCCTTGCTGACCGTTGCAGGGTTGGGAACAGTAGCGTCGGCGACCACCGGATAGGCTGTGCCCAGATCGCCAAACGGGCAAGGAATGCGCCCGGATGAAGTACGCGCAGTCCGTGAGCGTCGTGCGCGCGCCCGGCGTGCCGGCGACATGCTGTTCCCGTGCACCATCAGGTGGGTCTTGATGCCATACTTCCCTTGATCCGTCGGTTTGGAACCGGCATCGCCCCCAAAAAACGGCGCGCTCGACGAGTCTACAGCCGCGCGGTCCCAGTCGATGCGGCCCGCGTTGTGGAGGCGGCCAGGCGCTAGGCCGTCTCGGCGACGAAATACTTCTGGTTGAAAATCACTTTCATGGCTTGGAGCTTGAGCTTGCACGTGTCGTCGAACACTTCCAAGGCGAAGGTGAACTGTTGCCGTGAGTCTACACCGCTAACGCGACGGTCGGAGAGGTACACGGAGCCGCGGCGGTCAGGAAAGCAGTTCGGCAACGACGCCGCTCTGGCTCGCGTCCTTCAACCCCGGGTCCGCTACCCCGAACTTGTCGGCCGGCTTGCCGACCGCGTGCAGGAGCGTGCAGTACAGGTTCGCCATCGTGCGGTGCGCCTTCGACTCGTAGGCCGGGAACTGCAGGTAGCGGCCGCGGGTCCTCAGCTTGCCGCCGAGGTCGCCGAGCAGCACCACCGGCCACTCGCGCAACTGTGGGTGGTGCCCATCGCCGCTGTCGCTCAGGTACACGATTACCGTGTTGTCGAGCATCGTGCCGTCGCCCTCCTTGACCGCCTCCAGCCGCTTCGCCAGCCCGGCGATGAGCTTGCAGTGGTACTGGCGGACGGTGACGAAGCACTCCTCGTAGGACTTGCCCGGGACGCCGCCGCCGTGCCCGTAGTGGTGCCCGCCCACGGGGATGCCGAGTTCGGGAAACGCCGGGAAGTGCTGCCCGCCGCCGCCGGACGCCAGCAGTACCGTGTTCGTCAGTCCGGTGACGAGCGCCGCGGTCGCGATCTCGAACTGCGCCTCCAGTCGGTTGCACTCGTGCGGCTTGGCGAGCTTGTCGTCGAGGTTCGGCGCGTTTTTCTTCAGCTCGCCCTTGATGGTGTCGATCTTCGCTTGCCGGTCGCGCAGGTTCTCGAACGCCTCAAGATACTGGTCGAACTTCGCTTTTTCGTCGCCGGCGAGCCCGGCGCGGGCGCGCTTCACGTCGTCGGCCATGAAGTCGAGCAGGTTGGTGCGGCGGTCGAACGCGGCCCGGCTGCTGCCGCCGGCGACGCTGCCGAACAAGGCCTTGAACGCAAGTTCCGGCGCGCACTGAACCGGGTTCGCCTTGCCCGGGCCGGCGGCCGATAGGCGGTAGTTCATCGTGTCGTCGGGCCGCTCGTTCAGGCCAAGCGCGACGTAGGGGAAGATGCCCGGGTTGGCCTCGCCGACCGCGCAGTCGATGGTCTGGCCCATCGGGCCTTTGTTCGCTGGGTAGCACCCGAGCGCGCCGTGGTTGGCCGAGTGGTCCGACAGCGCGATGCGGCCGGACAACCCCTGCACGAGCGCGAGACGGTCCCTGTACGGCGTGAGCGGGTCGAGCGCGTTGTGCAGGGTACGGTCCTTCAGCGCCACCTGTTCGAGCGCGTCGTTGGTGGGCCGGCCGTTCTTGGGCCGCTGGAGGCCACTCGGCATCAGGTGCGCCGGGTTCATCCCGTTGCTCTGAAGCACGAACACCACTTTCTTGCGGTTGGCGGCCTTGGCGTTACCCGCCGCGTGCGCCGCGAGTTGGCCCAACAGCGGCTCGAGCAGCGCGGCCCCGGTGCCGTAGCCCGCCAGCTTGAGCAGTTCGCGCCGAGTGGGTTCGAAGTTCATGGGAGCGCTCGTTGGGGGCCAGTCGGTCTGTTTCGCGCTTGCCCCCGAAGGGACTAACGCAGCCTTGTGTCAGTTCACACTGCGGTAAAGGAAGCTGTCGCTCGTCAGCAGGGCGGCCACCAGCGCATTGAAGCTGCCGCCGCTCGCGACGAACACGCGGTCCGCGTCCTGCAGCGCGCGGGCGTCGGCAAGGGTCTCGTTGCGGCCAAGGAAGAAGCGGAACGCGTGCCGCACGAACACCTGCCGGGCGCGCGGAGAGTCAGCGATTTTGCGTACCAGTTCGCGCGGGTCTTTCACCGGGCCGTCGAGCGCCGGGTCGCCACTGTCGGAGATCACGCCGGTGGTGACCAGCGGCGCGGGCGTGAGTACCGGGCCGAGCGGCTTGCCGCTCTTGTCCACGTTCTTCTCTGTCGCCACAAGGTCCAAAACGGGCTCCACTTTGCGGAACCGGCCGAAGTGGTCGAACTGCTCGAACGGCAGACCCAGTTCGTCCATCTTCTGGTGGCACTTCCAGCACCGCGCGTCGCGGGTCACCGTGAGCCGGTCGCGAAACGTGCGGTGCGGGTCGTCGGGCACCTGCGCGACCACCCCGATGGGCAGGTCCGGCACCGTGCCGCCGAGCAGCCGCTCGCGCACCCACCGCCCGCGGCGCACCGGGTCGTTGTCGAAGTTGGTGCTCCACGCGGCGAGCCAACTCGGCTGCATCAGCACCCCGAGGCGCGTGCCCGCCGGCAGTGCCACCGGTTGCTGCGGCTCCCACTTCTCCACCCCGTACACCCACTCGACGCCCTGCTGCCCCTTGTTGTTGTTCGGGTTCAGCACCACGCCCGGCACCGGATCGTCCTTCCGCGTCTGTTTGTTCTGCTTGGTGGCGTAGTTGACGTACGATTGCGGGGTCGTGAGCAACTCGCGGAACACGTCCTTGTCGGCCGCGAGGACGTGAAGGATCAGGCGGTCGGTGTCGGCGACGTACTGCTGCGGCGAGTGAACGAACTCCTTCGGCTTGTCCTTGAACACGTTCGTCGCGTTCCCGTACTCGAAAAACTCGCGGAAGAATTTCAGCACGCGGACGCGGTCGCCCTCGCGAGTCGAGTCCAGGATGCGGCGGACGTGCGCGCCCACCTGCTCCTTGGTGCCGAGTTCGCCCTTCGTTGCGGCGGTCATCAGCGCGGGGTCGCGCCGGTCGGCGAGCGCGAGGCTCACCGCAACGGCCAGTTCCTCGGGCGCGAGCATCCGGCGACCGGATCCGTCGGCCTTACCGCGCCCGCGCTCAGAGCGGAACAGCGCGTCGGTCTTGAGCAGCACCGCCTGGAGCATCGTCCTCGCCGCGCCGGGGCGATCCCCGGCCGTCAGACACCTGTCGTACAGCGCGAGGAACCGCCCGACCTCATCGGCGGACGCGGAGCGGCCGAGCGCCATCTTGAACTGGAGTTGGACCGCGGCTTCGAGTTGCGCGCGGGCCGGTTCGGCCTTCGGCTCCACCAGCGCGAGGAACTCACGCACCGACCCGTTTTTGCCCTGGATCTTGCCGTCCTTGACCTCGTGCGCGGTCTGCACGTCGACGATGGCCTCGGCGTTGCGGACCAGAATTTCGGTGCTCGGTTCGTCGATGGAGTAGAGCCCGGCGAAGTCCTTGATGCCGCGCTCCGGGGCGAGCGTGAACGGCACCACCAACCCGCTCACCTTGCCGCGGGCGATGTCCTGCACCAACCCCATGTACCCATCAGGGCTGAGTCGCCAGACGCGAGGGGCCGGCGCATCGGCGACCGGGGCTTCCTTGCCGAACAACAGTTCGTGCGGGATCAGGTTCCCCTGATTGGGCGCTCGCGCGGCGCGGGCGCCGGTCGTCTCGACAACCCACGCTACCACCGCGCGGCTCCGGGCCGCGTCCGGGCGGGCCTCCTTCGCCGGCGGCATCAAGCCGTCGCGAACCTGCTCGCCCACGGCCGCCCACCGCTCAACGGCCTTCGCCGCGTCGGCCGGCAGGTCGTCCAGGCGCACGCCGCCGGCCGGCTTGTCCGGGCCGTGGCACTTGACGCAGTGCGCGGCCAGAAACGGCCTCACCCTGTCGCGGTACGCGTCCGGGCCGACCGCGGGTTTCGGAGGCTCGAGTGCCGACAGTGCGGAGGCGGTGAGGAGAACCGGGAGCCAGGCGAAGCGGGTCATCGGCGGTCACTTCCTGGGCGGAGCACGGCACGGCTTACACACTTGAACCCCGCTCGGCGAGCAGTTAGACATCAAGGCCACCCCAAAGGCACCGGCCGAGTTCGGCATCGCAAATAAGCGGGTTGGCTTGTCTGAGCCACAGGCGGGGTCAAAAGTGCCGCGTGACGCAGACTCACCTCGATCTTAACGAACCGCTGCCGACCACCACGAACCAAAACGCCAATCCGTCTCGGGACATGGTGCCGCTGGGTGGAATCCTCTCTCTAGTGAAAGCCAATGTGATTCTTCAGCTCATGCCGAAAAGGAGTGCGGGCTGGGAAAACACCGTAGCTCGATTCGCGCGCACTGATGAGTGCGCTCCGACGGCCACCGAGGCCGAACTGTTTCGCACCCGGGCCGTGCGGGGTAAGATATGCGCCGGAGGTCGACCGTGCGCACCGAACCGCTGCCACACCTGAGCACCTTCGTCTGCGCCGCCGAGCGCGGCAGTTTCACGGCCGCCGCGCGCGAACTCGGGGTGTCGCAGGCGGCAGTAAGCCAGCGCGTGCAGAGCCTCGAATCGCTCCTCCGCACACAACTGTTCCGCCGCGCGGGCGGGCGGGTTACCCTCACCGACGCCGGGCGGCAGTTGCACGATTACGCGATTCGCATCCTCGACCTGACAGCCGAGGCGTGGGGCAT